>JBCDDO010000485.1:0-2247 GCA_039180245.1 Pseudomonadota bacterium
ACCGGGGCCCTGGGGCTCAGCGCCCGCCGGAGACGTCGATTGTGCAGCCGGTCATATAGCTGGCGCTGTCGGAGATGAGGAAAAGGGCGACATCGGCGATCTCTTCGGCAGTGCCGGCCCGGCCCATCGGCACGCTCGGGGCCAGCCGGTCGAGCCGGTCGGGCGCGCCGCCCTTGGCATGGATGCCGGTTTCGATCAGCCCGGGGCGGATGCCGACGACCCGCACTCCATCGGCCGCATGCTCGGCGGCAAGGCCGGTGGTCAGCGTGTCGACCGCCCCCTTGCTTGCGGCATAATCGACATATTCGCCCGGGCCGCCCCGGCGCGCCGCGACCGAGGAGATGTTGACAAGCACGCCGCCTGCCCCGCCCCGCGCCCGGCTCATCGCCCGAACCGCTTCGCGCGCCACCAAGAGCGCGCCCATCACATTGATGCGGATGACCTCGGCCATATCTGCGGCGCTGGCATCGGCCAGCGGCCGGCCCTTGGGGGGCACGATGCCGGCATTGTTGACCACCGCGGCGGGCGGGCCGAGCGCGGCCGAATGCGCCGCGAACATGGCCAGAACATCCGCCTCGACCCCGACATCGCCTGGCAGGAGGCTGGCTGCTCGACCGGCCGTGCGCACCGCCTCGGCGGTGGCTTCAGCCCCCGCACGGTCCGATCGGTAATTGATGCCCACATCATAGCCGGCCGCGGCTGCGGCGCGGGCGATGGCCGCACCGATGCCCGCACTTGCGCCAGTGATCAGGACCGATGGCATGGGATCAGCACAGGGGGCGTGCCGGGGCGCCAGCCGGGGCGCATGCCGGGGTCGCGTGGCGGCTCCAAGCGGTGATGTCGAATGGGGCGTTGTCGCATGGGGCGTTGTCGCATGGGGCGCTGCGCGGCGCAGGGCCCCTCATTGCCGGGCCATGCTCTGCCAGGCCTGTCCCTGTCATGCTATTCATTATCGGGCATTTCGGGGTCGCGCAGGATGTAGACCCGGTCGCCCGAGCGCCGGCTCTCATTGAAGATCCACTTATGCTCTTCGTCTTCCAGGCCCAGCGAGGCCCGGAACAGCTCGGACATGAACTCGCCCAGGTTCACCTCCTCAAGCTTGATGTCGTAATAGCCGTCCTGGAAAAGCCGCTCCATGATCTCGATCTTTTGCTCCTCGGGCGTGCCGTCGGAGAGCTGGAGCATGATCCGCTGCGGCGTCTCGCCCTCGGGCACCAGCACCGCGACCGTGGGGCGGCGGCCGGGCTCGACAACCGTCGGATCGGTCAGCGCCAGATCGGCCAGCGAGGGGTTGGAGAGCAACAGCTCAGTCAGGGTCGGGTCAGTCAGGGTCGGGTCGGTCAGGGTCGGGTCGGTCAGGGTCGGGTCGGTGATCACGGGCCGGGTCAGCGTGGCCGGCCGCGGCCGCGGCGGCGGGCAGGAGAGCACCCGGCCCCGCGGGGTCAGCACGGCCAGGCGAACCGGCTCGGGAAACTCCGGCTCGATCGAGGCGGCACGGGGGCCGACCGAGAGCTGCGGCGGCGGCCGCTTTGCATTGGTCAGAAGCGGCGGCACCTGCTCGGCCGAGGCAAGATCGGCCGCGGCCGGGTCGACATAGACCGGGTCGGACGATACCGGGTTGGCCTCGGCATCGGCCAGGGGCGAGGGCAGCGAAAGGGGCTCGGCATCCGGGCCTTTGACGGCATCGACCAGGAGGCCGATGTCAAAGCCCTGGATCTCACGCAGCAGCTGCGAGCCTGGAAGCAGCACAAACCCGGCCAGCACGGCGCTGCTGACCAGCACCCCGGCCAGAAAGCCGGTGCGGCCGCGATAGCGCCCCGATTGTACCCTGGGCTTGCGGGCGCGCTGCGCGACCACCTGGCGGTAATCGGTGACCGGCTCGACCGTTTCGGGCAGCTCGTCGCCCGGCCGGCGGGCCCGCACCACCGGGGCTCGGGCCGGCACCGGGGTGCCGGAGGCGGGCGGCAGGCGCAGCGCCGAGCGCGGCAGGATGCCGGGGGAGCGATCCGGGGGCGTGTCCTCGGCCCCATCGATCGCCTGGGTCAGCAAGAGCGGGTTGACGGCGGCGGGGTTCGAGGCCGCGCGCAGCACCAATGCCGAAGCTGGGGCCTGCTGTGGTTCGCCATGCTGGGGGTCGCCATGCAGAGTGGGCGTGCCGGATTGCGGCGCCGCCAGCGGGCCGGCTCTGCGCGATGCGTCGGACTGGACCGGTGCGCTGTCTGCGGGATGCGCGCCGGGGGCGGACAG
>JBCDDO010000486.1:0-2245 GCA_039180245.1 Pseudomonadota bacterium
GAGCTGAAGCGCATCCTGGACGAAGAAAACTCCGACTACGCATCCTGACGACGGCTTTCTTTGGGAGGAGATCGCCATGACTGACGTTGCATTTGAACCCGGCGCTGCGCCGGATACGGACGCCGTGAAAGATCCGGAAGACGCCAAATGGCATCATCGTCCGGCGGGCCGCGTACCGCTCAACCCTCTGTTTCAATGGCCCCCTCGCCCTGCCGCCATCTGGCGTTGGTATCGCGGGGCCTGGTTGCAGATCACGTCGGTGTCCATCGCATTCCTTGTGGCCGTGATCGCATATGCGTGGTTTTTGCCGCCGCTGGAGAAGATGGCCACGTTCCAGTTCGGATGGATGTTTACGGTCTGGCTTTTGAACATGGTCCCGCAGACCGTAATCGCCAGCAGCCTTCATTGGTGGCTTTACGTCCGCAAAGGCCAAGGCATGGAGACCAAGTTCGAAGCGCGTGATCTCTCCCGTGACAACAGCCTGTTCACCTTCCGAAATCAGGTATGGGACAACATCTGGTGGACACTTGGCAGTGCGATGACCGTGGCGACCGTCTATCAGTGGGGCGTTTTCTGGACCATGGCCAACGGGTATGTGCCCACGGTGACATGGGCCACTTCACCGGTTTGGTGCGTGATCTGGATGGCCTTTATCCCGATGTGGAGCGGGCTGCACTTTTACTGGGCCGCTGAACGAGGCCGATATCCGTATGCTCTATGGGGTGATCCGGACCCTGGATGAAAAGACACCGCGCGCGGTGCGCGACCGCTGACTGGCTTGGCGCGGCAGCGCAGATTTGGTAGGTTCGGTGCGGTTTCTGCAGGGGTCTCGACGATGCCGCTTTTGCTGTTGGTTCTTGGCGCGCTGGGCGCGGGGCTTTTTTGGTATTACCGCATCCGCAACGCCGCGGAGGCCACGCGCGAGATCACCGAGATGGCCTCGGATGTCCAATCCGCCGCGCGCCGCTTCGGCTTCAAACGCAGGGCCGACATCCATCCAGCCGATGCCGTTGACGATGCCCGGCTGGTGGGCGCCGCCCTTGCGCTGGTGATTGCGGCGCATGAGCGGATCATCGGCGCGGACGGGCATCGCCGGCTCTCCGACATATGCCGCGACGCGTTTGACTGCACCCAGAACGAGGCCGAGGAGATCGTCGTCTTCGCCCGCTGGCTGGAGGCACAATTCAGCAATCGCGACGAGGCGGCGCGGCGTCTGACCCGACGGCTGAACCTGCTTGCCCGCGGCGATGTGCTGCCGGATCTGGAGCGGATGGTCGGCGCCCTCGCCCCGCCGGGCCCCGACGGGTATGGCGAAGACACCCAGGCCGTGCTGGAGCGCTCGCGCCGCATCTTGCGGGGCGGCTGAGCGGCGCCGGCGAGCGCCAGGTGGGGCCGTGGCGCAAAAGGGCTGCGGCAGCGCGCCCGCGCGGGCTGGCTTGCCTCGCCCCGAGCGGCCGGATAGATCACCGCCATGGCGCAAAAACGCTCAATCTTCGAAGAGGTCGCGCAGAGCCCTGATGCGGTGCGGGCGCAGACCCAACCCGGGGCGGCCGAGGACCGCCGCAGCCGGTCACGCCGGGCGATCGCCGTCTGGCTGATGCTGCTGTTTGCGCTGGTCGTGGTGATGATCGGCGTGGGCGGGGCGACACGGTTGACCGATTCCGGCCTGTCGATCACCGAATGGCGGCCGATCACCGGCGCGCTGCCGCCCCTGTCCGCGGCCGATTGGGATGCCGAGTTCGAGAAGTACAAGGCCATTCCCGAATACCAGCTGGTCAATCGCGGGATGAGCCTGGCCGAGTTCAAGATCATCTATTGGTGGGAATGGGGGCATCGTCAGCTTGGCCGGGTGATCGGTCTTGTCTGGGCGGTCGGCTTTCTGTGGTTCCTGGCCCGCCGGGCGATCCCGCCGGGCTGGACGCGGCGGCTCTTCGTCCTGGGGCTTCTGGGTGGGCTGCAGGGCGCGATCGGCTGGTGGATGGTGGCCTCGGGCCTCACCGGGCGCATGGTCGATGTCGCGGCCTACCGCCTGGCGGTGCATCTGGGCCTGGCCTTTGTGATCCTGGGCCTGATCGCTTGGTACGTGTTCCAGCTGCGGCGCGATGAGGTCGGTTTGCTGCAATCCCGGCGCCGCGCGCTGCCCGGCCCGCGCGGCTGGGGCGCCGCGCTCGTCACGGTTGCCTTCGCGCAGATCCTGCTGGGGGCGCTTGTCGCTGGGCTCGATGCCGGGCGTGGCTATATCGAC
>JBCDDO010000487.1:0-2237 GCA_039180245.1 Pseudomonadota bacterium
GGCATGCGAAAGCGCCAGGAAATCTCCGTCTCGATCCCGCCGATCCGATCGCGGATTGCCGCCGGCAACACCGTCGAGGCCATGGCCTGCGCCGGCCGGGCCTCTTGGCCGTTCATCGCCGTGCGGACTGCACCGGCATAGGGCGCCGGGTCTTGCGGGCCGAGCCGCGCCGCAATGTCCTCGAACGCAGGCGCCGAGAGGTTTGGCATCGTCATGGCGCCCAACATGGCCCCGCCCAGACTTTCCAGCTTCTCAACCCGCTGCCGGCACACTGCGCAATAGGTCAGGTGGCTCGCCATAAGAAGCGACAAGCCATCCGAAAGGCTGCCCGAGGCGTACCCGAAAATCATGTCGTCGGTGGGATGATACTCTGCCATGGCGCCTTCGCTTCACGATCTCTTGTATAGTGCCTACGGTGCATGCTGCCCGCCGGATCACCTCGGTTGCCCGTTTCCTCACCACAGTGTTTAGTGCGCAGGATCAATCCCGCCACTCACTTGCCGGTCCTGCCGTGTCGCTTCCGTTCTTTTTCTGCGCACTGCTAGCGGATCCCGATCTGCGGGATGTGGTGCTCGGCCACCCGCGCGCGAATGCGGCGGCGCGCCCAGCAAAACTGCCCGATCACCGGCTGGTCACCACCCAGCCGGGCGGTCCGGTGCAGATCCAACCCGCGCCAGGCGCAGAGGTCGCGGGCCAGCTTGCCACCGGGCTGGGCCGCAACGCCCTGGGACGGCTGCGCGACTATGCCCAATTGGCGCAGTTGCGGATCGCCGAGGTCACTGTGGTCACATCCCAGGGTCGCACAATCGCCTGGTCGGCCCTGCCGCCGGAACTGCCCCAGCCTTCGGATCTGTCGCGTCCGCCAGAGGGCCAGAGCAATGCGGCACCCGCAGCCCCGACCGAGTGGAGGAGCGACCCGCTTCAGCGGGCAATAGCGCTGGCCGCCGCGTCGGAGCTGATGGATCACCGCGACCTGCCCGTCGAAGCACGGCCGCAGCTTCGCCATGCCGTGGGCATCCGGGCCCTGGCCCGGGCCGCGGCCGCGTGCACGACACCGACAGTTGCGCTGCGCACCGGTCTGCGCCGCAGCGCCATCCGCCAAGCCCCGCCCGAGCGCAGCCATAGCGGGTTTTTTGCCGTGGACACCCTTGAGCTTCAGCATCCCCGCTTCGATGGCACCCTGTCCCAGTCGATCCGGCGAGAGGTCTTTGTCTCCGGCGATGCGGTCACCGTGCTGCCCTGGGACCCGGAGCGGGATCTTGTCCTTTTGGTCGAGCAATGGCGGGCCGGGCCACATGCAAGGGGCGATGCCGTTCCCTGGACGCTTGAGCCCGTGGCCGGTCGGCGCGACGCGCATGAAACGCCCGAGGCCACGGCCCGCCGAGAGGCGCAGGAGGAAGCCGGCCTGACCCTGGGCCGGCTTGCCCATGTTGCGAGCTACTACCCCTCACCCGGCATCGCGGCCGAACATGTCGAGAGCTTTGTCGCCGAGGCCGATCTGAGCCAAGCCGGCGGGATACATGGGCGCGAGGACGAGGCCGAGAACATCCGTGCGATCGTCATCCCCCTAGAGCGCGCGCTGCACGGCATTCGCACTGGCGAGATCGCGACCGCGCCCTCGGTGCTGAGCCTGCTTTGGCTGCGCGCTGAGCGGGCGCGGCTTCGGGCTGAATGGGCCCGGGCGTCCAGCCATGGCCTTGACACAACAGGCGGTTGAAACCGGCCGGACCTGCGCATAGCGTGGCGGCCCGCACATGCACAAAGATGGCCGCCCCGATGACACACATCTATTCCGACCTTGCCGCGGCTGTGGGACACACACCGCTGATCCGCTTGCGCAGGGCCTCTGATCTCACCGGGTGCGACATCCTCGGAAAAGCCGAGTTCCTCAACCCGGGCCAATCGGTCAAAGACCGCGCCGCGCTTGGCATCATTCGCGATGCCGTGGCACGCGGCACCCTGGCGCCGGGCGGCACGATCGTGGAAGGCACGGCGGGCAACACGGGCATCGGCCTTGCGCTTGTCGGCGCCTCGATGGGCTATCGAACCGTCATCGTCATTCCCGACACGCAAAGCCAGGAAAAGAAGGACATGATCCGGCTTGCCGGAGCCGAGCTGGTCGAGGTGCCGGCGGTGCCCTACCGCAACCCAAACAATTATGTGAAATACTCCGCCCGCCTGGCGGAGGCGCTTGCCAAATCCGAACCCAATGGCGCGATTTTGGCCAACCAGTTCGA
>JBCDDO010000488.1:0-2203 GCA_039180245.1 Pseudomonadota bacterium
CGCGGCGCTGCCCGCGCCCATGTTTGAGCCAGTCAATGGCGCGGTCGGCCGTCCAGGTCGAATTGTGCCAGGCGGTGGGCAGGCGCGAATGCCAGGTCTGGGCGGCGCCCCTGGTGTCGCCGGCATTCTCCAGATAGAGGGCGTTTTTCGCATCGCCCTGCCCGTCGGCGTGAAACCAGCGCTCGTAATGCTGGCCTGCGGGCGGCTTTTCGGGGGGAAACCAGTTATGCCCCACCAGCATCAACTCGACATGCTCAAACCCCATATAGGGCCCGTACCAGTCGGCCGGCCAATCGGCCGAGGAGGTCAGGCATTCCGGCGTGCCGGTCGGCGCATGGGTGTGAAAGGTCGAAAAATGCGCCTTGCCGAAAAAGCCCGTGTCATAACCCGCCGCGCCCAGCATGCCGGCAAAGCCCCGCGCGCCGGTGGCAGGATCGAGATCGATGCCATTGTCATGCACGCCATGGGTGCGCGGCAGCTGCCCGGTCAGGATCGAGGCGCGGGCCGGCTGGCAGACCACGCAGGGCGTGATGGCGGCGGTGAACCGCGTGCCTGCCGCGGCCAGCGCGTCGAGATGCGGGGTCTTGATGCGCCGGCCCTCGACGCCGATGCAATCGCCGCGCTGCTGATCGGCGGAGACCAGAAGGATGTTGGGACGGGTCATTGGCGGGCGGGTCACTTTGGGGCGGGTCATTGGGGCGCCTTTCGGCCGCGGGCGGTCAGCACGATCACCGCAAAGGCGAGCGCCATGAAGACCGCAGCGATGGGATGGGTGAAAAGAAAGAACGGGTCGCCCCCGGTGGCGGCAAAGGCCTGGCGGGCGGTCGCCTCGAGATTGCCGCCCAGGATAAAGGCGATCACGAAGGGCAGCGGCGAGATGCCAAGACAGCGCATCAGGTATCCCAGCACCCCAAACCCGATGGCAAACCAAAGCGCGGTGAGCGAGGTTTCCTGGACATAGATCGCGGTGAGGGTGAGCAGGAGGACCACCGGCAGCAGCCGCGATTTGGGCAGCCGCGCCATCACCCCCATGCCGCGCATGAACACGCCGCCAATGGTCCAGTTCAGCGCATTGGCCAAAAGCATTGCGGTGAAAAGGCCAAAGGCGATGACAAGCTCGCTGTTGATGCCCTCGGAGGGCAGGCGGAAGACCTGCGGGCCGGGATTGAACCCGCCGATGCTGTCGGCCGCGAGGATCAGGAAGACCGCGGCGGCATTGCCGGGAATGCCCAGCGACAGGACCGGGATGAGATTGGCGCCGGAGACGGCGGAATTGGCCGCCTCGGTCGCGGCCACGCCTTCGGGCGCGCCTTTGCCGAATTCCGGCGCGCCTTGGGGTTTGCGGCGGGCATGACGGCGCCGGCCCATGGCATAGCCCAGGGTGGCCGCCAGGGTCGAACCGATGCCCGGCAGTGCGCCGATCGCCGTGCCGATCACCGCCGAGCGGCCGATATAGGGCAGGATCCGGCGCAGATCGCCGGGTTTGAGCCCCTGCCCGCCCATGCCGGGGTCTGTGCCCGGGTCTGTGGCCGGGTCTGTGCCCGTGCCCGTTTCTGTGCCCGTTTCTGCGCCCGTGCGCATGCCCGTTCCCGCAGCGGTCGCAGCGCGGGCCGGGCCGGGCGGGCTGCGCACCAGCCCCTCCATCTCCTTGAAGATCGCCCCGATGATGAGCACGCCCAGCACCGAGGTGGCGATGGGAAAGCCATCCGACAGCGCCGGCAGATCCAGGCTCAGCCGCGGGTAGAAATCCTCGCCCGTGCCGATATAGGCCGCGAGCAGCCCCAGCCCGGCCGAGATCAGCCCCTTGCCGGCCGAGCCGCCGACCACCGCCGCAATGAAGCTCAGCGACAGGATCAGCAGGGCGGTCTTTTCGGGCAGGTCGAGATAGGCCTCGACCAGAATGGCGAGGAAAGGCGCGCAGAGGATCAGCACGATGTCCGAGAAGGTGTCCCCGGTCACCGAGGAGAAATGCGCGATGCGGAGCGCACGCCTTGCCTGGCCGCGCTGGGTCATCGGATAGCCGTCGAGCGTGGTCATGAAGGCATCGGGCGTGCCGGGGGTGTTGAAGAGGATCGCGGGCACCGCCCCGCCCACCGTGGCCTACCGTCCGGACTGGGACAATGTCAGCAGTGGAAGCTGCAGTGTGTCAGATACTGAACACCTACCGTCCGGACTGGGACAATGTCAGCAGTGGAAGCTGCAG
>JBCDDO010000489.1:0-2201 GCA_039180245.1 Pseudomonadota bacterium
CCGCGCCCATTTGAGCAATCTCGGCATGTGCTGCCAAAATCGCTGCGGCAAATGCTTCTGGGGTTTGGGCGACAAGTGCGTGTCCCGCAGCGGCGATGCCGGTCAACCGGCCACGCTGGGGAAGGGCCAGTGCTGCATGCGCAGCGCGCGCGGTGGCCGGCGGGGTGATCTGGTCTTCGGCGCCGAACACAATGTCGGCCACCGCGCACGCTGCGCATGCAGCACTGGCCCTTCCCCAGCGTGGCCGGTTGACCGGCATCGCCGCGGCTGGACATGCACTTGTCGCCCAAACCCCAGAAGCATTTGCCGCAGCGATTTTGGCAGCACATGCCGAGATTGCTCAAATGGGCGCGGCACATGGGGATCGGGCCGCCAAGACCGCCGATCCCGCCGCAAGAGAGTGAAGGAGCGCCGATGTCCCTCATCCGCCTTGAGAGCCTTCGGGGCATTATGATGCGCGGCCCGGGCATTCCGGCCAGCCTGCCCTTTTACGAAGAGATGTGGGGCCTGACCCTGGCCCATCGCGAGAACCAGACCGTCTATCTGCGCGGCACCGGCGATGAGGCCTTTCTTTATGCGCTGACCGAAGGGCCGGTCTTTGGCATCGAGTACATCCATTTCGCCATGCCCGACCGGGCCGCGACCCAGGCGCTCTTCGATCAGGTCTCGGCCCGCGGGGCCACCATCACCCGCATGCCTGGGGCGTTTGCGGATTTCCCGGCCGGCTGGGGGTTTGAGATGCTCGACCCCGATCAGCGCCGGCTGCGGGTGCGCACCGAGGCGCGGACGCTCGATCCCGCCCCGGATTGGGCCAAGCCGCGCAAGATCAGCCATGTCGTGCTCAACACCCCGGACATGGAGGGGGTGCGCGATTGGTATTGCAACGTGCTGGGCTTTCGGGTGTCGGATTATTCGGCCGACCAGATGGTGTTCCTGCGCTGCAACAGCGAGCATCACGCCATCGCGCTGGTGCGCGGGCAATATGCCTCGGTCAATCATGTCGCGTTTGAACTGCCCTCGATCGACGAATTCATGCGCTCGATCGGCCGGATGAAACAAAAGGGCCATGTGCCGACCTGGGGACCGGGCCGCCACGGGCCGGGCAACAACCCATTTGCCTATTTCTGCTCGCCGTCGGGATTTGTGATCGAGTTCACCGCCGATGTGCAGCAGATCGACGAGGCGACGCATCAGGCAAAGGTCTGGTCGCGCGACATCCCCGAAGAGATGGACCGCTGGATGACCGCCGGGCCGCCCACCCCGGCGCAGCGCGCGGTTATGGCCGGGCGTCCCGATCCGGGCTGGCCGGATCTGCGGACCGGCTGAGGCGACCGGCGCAAGGCGGGGCAAAACGGGGCGGATGGATCTGAGCTGATGGATCTTGGATTGTCGGGAAAAAGCTGCCTGGTCACAGGCGGGACCTCGGGCATCGGCCTGGCCACGGCGCGGCTGCTGCTGTCCAGCGGCGCACATGTCGCGTTCTGCGGGCGCGATGCCGGCCGGTTGGCGGCTGCCGAGGACGCGCTAACGGCCGAGTTCGGCGCCGAGCGGGTTCTGGCACGACAGGCCGATGTGCGTGACGCGGCTGCCATGCGGGCGCTGGCCGAGGCGGTGGCGCAGCGTTTTGGCGGCTGCGATCTTCTCGTCAACAATGCTGGGCAGGGCCGGGTGTCGACCTTTGCCGAGACCGACGATGCGGCTTGGCGCGACGAGCTCGAGCTGAAGTTCTTTTCCCAGATCCATCCCGTGCGGGCCTTCCTGCCCCTGCTGCGCGCGGCCCATGGGGCGGTGGTGGTGGTCAATTCGCTGCTCGCCTTGCAGCCCGAACCGCATATGGTCTGCACGTCTGCCGCCCGGGCCGGGGTGCAAAGCCTGGTGAAATCCCTATCGGTCGAACTGGCGCCTCAGGTCCGGGTCAACGCGATCCTGTTGGGGCTGGTCGACAGCGCTCAATGGCAGCGGCGGTTTGCAGCCCGAGACGACCTCGGCCAAACTGCCGAGGCCTGGTACGGCGCCCTGGCCGCGCGCAAGGGTATCCCACTGGGCCGGTTGGGCCAGCCGGATGAGGCCGCGCGGGCCATTGCCTTTCTGGGCGCGCCTGTAGCCAGCTACTTCACCGTCGCGTCGCTGGAGGTGTCTGGCGGCCTGTCCCGGCACATCTGAAAGGACTGGCATCGAGATGGACAGCGGAGAAACCGCAG
>JBCDDO010000490.1:0-2189 GCA_039180245.1 Pseudomonadota bacterium
TTCCGGCCCCAAGGCTGATCAGCCAGCGCCATCCGCGCCGCCGCGCTGCAAAGAACGAGGCGAGGTTGAGGGTTGCGAGCGTGTAGCGGATCTCGACCGGTTCGGGCACTGCGCCGCCTTTCACCTCGATGCCGGGCCCATTATGCGGCCGCGGCATCGCGCCAGATTTCGATACGGCGCTGAAGCTCGGCGCGGTCGATGCCGTGGGGCAAGGCCATATCCGGGATCGCGACCACGTCGATATTGCTGAGCTTGAGCGCCGTGCCAGGTTCGGCGTCGCAGACATCGAGAATGGTGGACCAGGCGATCCAGACATGGGTCTGCGGGCCGCTATGGGTGATGCCCGTCTCATCAAGGCGCATGTCGCGCGCACCCATTCGCAGCGGGGCGCGCATGGCCCGGCGCCGCGCCTGACGCGCCGCAAGGCTGGTGAAGGCCAAAAAGGCCAGCGCCGCATAAAGCGCCCCGAAGAAGGATCCGAGCAGGAAGAGCCACTGCCCAGGGCGATTGTCCGGCAGCAATGTAAGGGCGGTTCCGACCCCGACCACGGCGCAGAGTGCGACCAGCCAGGCATGCTGGACATAGGCCTGCCAGCCGGTTTTGCGAACCGCGGCGTAATAGGCCTCGATCTGGGTTTCGGCGGGTCGCGTCGAAAGCTCGATGGCCTGAGAGTCCGTCCAGGCCAGGTCAACCATTCATCCACCCATGGATCCGGTCGAGGAGCTCCTCGCGGCTGATCCCTTCGGGCAGTGCCGCGTCGGGCAATGGCAGATAGCCCTGCGTGCCCAGGCGCAGCACCAGCCCGGCCGGCGCCTGTCCGATGCTGGCAATGGCCGGCCAGGCGAACCGGCATTCGGTGTTGGCCGAACGTTTCTGCACGCCTTCAGGCGACAGGGTGATCTCATGCCGGCCTTGGCGCAGCCCGCTGGCCACTTCCCGGGCGAGATTGTCGCGCTGCATGAAGGTCCAACGCACGATCATCCCGCCAAAAAGCGCGAGCGTGCCGAAGCCGGCCCCGATCATCACAAAGCTGCCGGCGCCAGGCCAGCGCGGACCGGTCAAGACCTCAACACCGCGCGCGGCCAGCACGACGGCCACGAAAACGCCCGCCCACATGAAGAGCGGGGCAATGCCCAGCCGCGCCACGCCATGGCGCCATTGCGCGCGGGCGAACTGGCGCAGCGGCAGATCGGCATAGTCGAACGACAAATGGACCGACCCGGAGGTCTGGCTGAGGTTTGGCGGCACCGGCTCGCCGGTGTGAAACTCATCCGTCGGATTCTGGCGCATGCACCCCTCCATCTGCATCCACCCCAGATCTACGCGGTACGGGTAAAGAGGTGCTCAATGAGTAAGGCACAACTTTGACACAAACGCCCCAAAATTGCCCCGATGCAGCGCGCATTGGCGGTGCCTTAGGCTGTCCCCTCCCAGGGGGGAAGTGTGGCTTGGGCCCTTTTTGTCAGGCCCCGCCGAATGGTGGCGTAGGCAATTGTCAGCCTGTGGCGCAGCTCGTCTTCTTCGGTCTCGGGTCCTAGCAGGATCCAACTGCGGTGAAAGTAAGGCGCTTTGCGGCCGATGCCGGCATCGATCAGCATTTGCGCGGTCTCGATATCGGGGGTTTTGACGCTGACGCCTGGCGTCACCGATCCGATGCACGCAAACATCTTGCCACCGATCTTCCAGGCATCATGCCCGCCCCCCCAGGGATCGGAATGTTCGGCCCCGGGCAAGGTGCGACAAATTGTATTGATCAGGTCCCTCGCCATGACGGCAGAATGCCACGCGCCCCGCTTTTCGTCGAGGCTGTGTCAGACGCCGCCCGAAAGCGGTCGCGGGCCGGTGAGACCCGCTCCGGTGAGACCCGCTCCGGTGAGACCCGCTGCCGTTCGCTCGGCACGCCCGTCAGGGGCGCGGGCGGTCAGGCATTTCCGGCTTTGATCGCATCGCGGATCTCGGCCAGCAATTCCTCCTGGGTCGGGCCCTTGGGCGCTTCGGGCTCCGGATCCTCCTGGGCCGAGAGCTGGTCTTTCAGTCTGTTCACGCCCTTGACCAGCAAGAACACCACCCAGGCCACGATGATGAACTTGATCACCGCCATGATGAAATTGCCGTATTTGACGGCAGCGGCCTCTTCGCCCTCGCCCAGCATCAGCATCATGTCGGAAAAATCGATGCCGCCGATGAAA
>JBCDDO010000491.1:0-2184 GCA_039180245.1 Pseudomonadota bacterium
CCAGGATCCGTCTGATCCGCGCGTTTCGTGCCGCCCATGATGCGCCGGAAGACGATCTCTTGCCGGGCGAGCCGCTGATCTGCGACGGGCTGGAACTGCCGCTCAAACACCGCAAGCGACGGCTCGATCTGGAAGCGAAGGGGCTGATCAAGGGCGCGCCCGCGATTTATCTCGGCCCAGGACGCCGGCAGGGCTTCAGCCGCATCCATCTGCAGGGGTCCGAAGATCCGCGGCTCAACGTTGCCTCGATCGTGGCCATCGAGCGGCCGGGAGAGGAGGAACCCTTTATCCCGTTTGCCGCATCGATGGGCGCCCGTTTTCTTCACGGCGCCGCGTTCACAATCCACAAGGCGCAGGGCTCGCAATGGCCCGCCGTGCAGGTTTTTGCGCCCGATCTTTATGCCGCGGCGCGCTCAGGCCGGTCAGAAGCGGGCATTCCGCTCTGGAAACGTCTGGCCTATGTTGCGATCACCCGGGCAGAGGAGCGGCTGATCTGGGTCACCCGCTATGCGCTCGGCCGGCCGCAGGCCGCACTTGGCACCGAGGATCTGCCCAATCCGTCCGCGCCCCTGGCTTTGGATGGCGGTGGCTGAGCGGCTGAGCTGGGATCCGGGGTTCACCCGGTTGGGTTCATGGCGCCGCTATGTGAGCCCGCCGCCTGTGCAAACCACTCGTCCCGCCTGATCCGGCACAAAAGATGTGCGCGCAGCGCGTGCCCTTCGGGCAGCGCAGGATGGTCAAAATCATCGTCCGCCGCACGGGTCATGCCGATGCGCGACATCACGGCTGCCGAGCGCGTGTTTGAGAGCGCGGTGAAGGCCACGATTTCGGTCAATCCAAGCGCTTTGAAGCCATGGTCGAGCCAGGCGCGCGCCGCCTCGCTCGCATAGCCCTGTCCCCAGGCATGGCGGGCCAACCGCCATCCGGTTTCAACGGCCGGGGTGAACGCGGCGGGAAACCGCACCTGCGCGAGCCCGGCCAGACCCAGAAACCGCCCGTCGGATTTCCGCTCAACGGCCTGAAAACACATGCCATCCTCGGCCCAGCGCTCATGTTGGCGGGCGATCAAGGCATCGCTTTCCGCCCGGCTCAGCGGCGCTGGGAAATGCGCCATCACCTCGGGGTCCGCGTTCAGCGCGGCAAAGGGCGTGTGGTCGGCGTCAACCCAGCCGCGCAGGCGCAGACGTTCGGTTTCCAGTTCAATCATGCATGCCGTCTGGCACGGCACGTGCCGGGTTCGCAAGCCCGTTGATTACCAAGAGCGCTGCGTTATTTAATGGGTATCACAGTCCAAAGGTGGGTGATGCGGTATTTCCCATTGTTCTTCGATTTGTCGGGCCGCACGGTCCTGCTGGCCGGTGGCGGCGAGCAGATGGCCCAAAAAGCCCGGCTGATGCTGCGCACCGACGCGCAGATCGTCATCATGGCGCCCGATCTGACCGAAGAGCTGGTGGCGCATGTCGAGAGCGGACGGATCGAGCATGTCGCGGCGGTCTGGGATGACGCGGCGGTCACCCGAGCCGATTTGGTTTTTGCCGCGACCGGATGCGTGGGCATCGATGCGATGATCGCGTCTCAAACCGGCGCGCCGGTCAATGTGGTCGACCGGCCAAAGCTGTGCGACGTGATCACCCCTGCGATCGTCGACCGCGATCCCTTGGTCATCGCGATTGGCACCGAAGGCACTGCGCCGGTGCTGGCACGGGACATCCGCGCCGAGCTGGAGACCATGTTGGAGCCGGAGCTGGGCGGATTTCTGCGCTGCGTTGGGTCGCTGCGCGGCTTTGTCTCCGATCATGTCGCACCAAAGGACCGCCGTGCGTTTTGGGAAGGGGTCTTTGACGGGCCGGCCCGCCAGCTTTGGCAGGCGGGCGCATATGAGGCCGCCGAGGCGGAGATCCGGCGCGCGGCGCAATCGTCGCGACAGCGCGATGGGCAGGTGACGGTGATTGCCCTGCCAGACGCGGTGGATCTGTTGCCGATGCGGGCGCTGCGCCGGCTGCAGGCCGCGGATCTGGTGATCGGCAGCAACCGCGCCGCTGAGGCCATCGATCTTTCGCGCCGCGATGCCGAACGCGCCATGCTGCCCAGCAGTCCGGCCGGGCTTGCGGCCATGTTGGCCCGATCACAGCTCGACAGCGCCCGTGTTGTGGTGCTGTTGACCCCGGACGAGGTGCGGCGCTA
>JBCDDO010000492.1:0-2184 GCA_039180245.1 Pseudomonadota bacterium
GCCATCTCGAGCCCGGTCGCCTTGGTCAACCGGTCGCAGGTGGGGCGCGGCACCGCCTCCTCGGCCGGCGCGGATCGGGCAGGTCGCATTCCGCGCCCGGCATGGATCCCTTGCACGCGGAGGATGAAGCTCTGCGGCAGGGAGACAGGTGCGCAGCGCAGGGTCGACACGCTCGGTCAAGCGGTTGATAGGCGCATCGAGGGCCAGCCCCGCAGGCCAGCGCTCGACGCTGCGCCGATGCGCGATCACCCCTTTAAACCGTCAAATGGAAGCCAGCCGGCGGCAGATCGGTGACCGGGGCGGGAAAGGGGCGGCGATCAGCGCGGCCTGGATCGCCTGCACGCGGCGGTGGCCGTGCTGTCGGGGTCGAGATCGCAGATCACCATGTTGCCGGGATCGACCAGCGGCGCCGCGTTCGGCCCGAATGTGACGCCAATCATGGATGGCCGCGCGCCGGCCCCAGACCCGGTCAGATAGGCGATGTCATCGGGCCGGGATGGGCTCACCGGGTGCGGTCTTCCGGCAAAGGCGCGGGCCTGGGATCTGGCTCCGGCGGCGCCGGGCGTGCCGCTGCGCGCATCGCCAGCCTGCCATCGGCGCCGCGGATCCAGAGCGCGAGACCGTCGCCCTCGGGCTTGGCGCAGGCCTCGAACCGTTCGGGACAAAAGATCGGAGCAACGGCACGGAATGAAAACTGCGCCAGATCGGGGCGCAGCCGCGCGGCCAGGTCGATCAGGCGCTGGGCAAGCATCTGGCCATGGACCACAAGACCCGGATAGCCCTCGACCTCGCGGCAATAGGCCAGGTCGTAATGGATGCGGTGGCCGTTGAAGGTGAGTGCCGAATAGCGAAAGAGCTGCACCGGATCGGGCGCGTGGCGCTCCATTGCCGTCTCGTCGCTGGGCGCGGGCTGCATGTCGGCGGCCGGGCCTGCGGATGCCTCTGCGCCGGCGCTGGCGGCAGCAGAGCCGGGATCGGGATCGGCGCGGTAGACGAGATCCTGCCGCTCGCGCAGCGCCAGACCGGAGGCGCCATGGATGTCATGGTGCAGAGTGACAAAGGCCAGCGGGCCGCTGCGGCCGGTTTTTCGGGTGATCGCGGCGATGCGAGAGCTGCGGGTTGCCCCTGCCCCGAGGGGCAGTGCCGCATGCCAGGTGATTGCGCCGCCGGCCCACATGCGCCGCGGCAGACCGGTGTCGGGGATAAAGCCGCCCGGGCTCGCATCGGCACCGCCCGGCCGGGGATGCCCGTCGCGCCCGAGCCGGGCCGGCGGCTGAGCGTCCCAGAAATAGGCCCAGTGCCAGAAGCGCGGCAGGGGCGCGCCCGCACCGGGCGGTGGGCCGTCGAGGTCGAGCGTTGCATGCATGGCAAGGGCGCGCGCCGGGTCGAGCCCGTCATCATGCGTCACGACGCGTCCGATGGCGGTTTCCAGATCGCTCATGCAGGATCCTCCGTCATTGGGGCAGACCCGGCCCTGTGATCGATGGGCCGGGACGCCGCTGGGATCCTGTCTTGACCTGCCATCCGGCGCGGCGCAAGCGATGAGAGCGGCTGGGTGCGCGGTGCCCGCGCGATGCGATCTTCGGATCGGTTTTGCGCGCAGTGGCCGAGATGCGGTGCCTGGTGGGACGGGTCAAGGGTCCGTTGCGACGATCGTAAAAAGGCGATGAAGCGATGACAGAGCGCGAAGAGGCACGTGGCGGCACGCGCCCGGCCGAGGGGCGCCCGCGGGTCACCGGGCTTGACCATCTGGTGCTGACGGTGCGCGATGCGGGGCGGAGCTGTCGGTTCTACACCCGGGTGCTTGGGCTGGTCGAGGAGCGGTTTAGAGGCGCCGATGGTGCGGAGCGGCAGGCGTTGCGCATGGGCGCGCAGAAGATCAACCTGCATGTGGTTGGGGCCGAGATTGCCCCGCATGCCGCCGCGCCGCGGGCCGGATCGGCCGATCTTTGCCTGCTCACGCGCGATCCGCTCTCGGTCTGGTCGGCGCATCTTGCCGGTTTGGATGTGCCTGTCGCGCTCGGGCCGGTGCCGCGGACCGGCGCGCTGGGTCCGATCACCTCGCTCTATTTGCGCGATCCGGACGGCAATCTGGTCGAGATTGCGCGCTATGACCCATGAGGGGGGCGGCCAGCCGGGGCATCGAGCCCCGTCGGCCGCGGCCGGGCGGCGCCCCGCCCCCCC
>JBCDDO010000493.1:0-2174 GCA_039180245.1 Pseudomonadota bacterium
AGAGGAGGACGCAGCGCGGCTCGACGTGACGGCAGGCCAGATCGCCGGACCACGCCCCGCGGCCTTGGGCCAGGGCACAATTGTCGAGCTGCGCGATCTTTTCTTTGCAACGCCCGCGCGGTTGAAATTTCTGCGCAGCGCCCGGGCCGAACAACAGGCGATCACCGCTACCTTGCGGCGGCTGGCGCTGGCCGCACCGCTGACCGGGTTTTCGCTGCGCGAACAGCAGGGCGAGACGGATGGCGACGGCGCCCGGGTGATCTTCCGCGCCGCTCCGGCGCCGCGCCTGGTCGCTGGTCCCACCCCCGGTCCCGCCCCCGGTCCCGCCGCCGAGGCCCAGGCCCGGGCCGCGCGCATCCGCGCCGTTCTGGGCGAGCTGTTCCTGAACAGCGCCATCGAGATCGATGCCACCCGCGAGGGTTGTCGGCTGAGCGGCTATGCCGCCCTGCCCACCTATACCCGCGGTTCGGCCGGTCAGCAGTTTCTGTTCGTCAATGGCCGTCCGGTGCAGGACAAGCTGATCGGCGGCGCGCTGCGCGCGGCCTATGCCGATCTGATGGCGCGCGACCGCTACCCCGCCGCAGTGCTTTTTCTCGACATCCCCACCAGCGAGGTTGATGTCAATGTGCACCCTGCCAAGACCGAGCTGCGGTTTCGCGAGCCGGGCATGGTGCGCGGACTGATCATCTCCGCGCTGACCCATGCGCTTGCCGGCGCCGGGCATCGCAGCGCCGCCTCGGTCAGCCATGCCGCATTGGGCCGCTTTCACCCGGGCGGTGCGGGCCAACCGAGGCCGATGCAGAGAGGGGCGCGCCCAGATCCGCAGACCGTCGACAGGGCCTTCCAGTTCCAGGCCGCGCAGCCCCAAGGGTTCGCCGAGATCGGGCATTCCGCGCCCGTGGCCGCGCCCGTGGCCGCGCCGGACCCGCTTCTGGCCGCGGGTGCCGCGGATGGGCCGGAGCCTGGCGCGCTGCCGCCTTTGGGTCTTGCACGCGCCCAGCTTCACGACACCTATATCTTGACCCAGACCGCCGAGGGCCTTGCCCTGGTCGACCAGCATGCCGCGCATGAGCGGCTGGTCTATGAGCGGCTCAAGGCCCGGGCGAAATCGGGCCCGGTGCCGTCCCAAAGCTTGCTGGTGCCCGACATCGTGTCACTGCCGAGCGATGCGCGCGCGCGCCTGCTCGACGCGGCCGACGCGCTTGCCCGGCTTGGTTTGGAGATCGAGCCCTTCGGCGGCGATGCCGTGTGCGTCCGCGCAACGCCGGCGCTTCTTGGCCCCTGCGACAGCGCCGGCCTTGTCACCGACATTACCGATGCGCTGGAGGCCGGGGCCAGCGACCCGTTGGAGGCGCGCATCGATGCGGTGTTGTCGCGGATGTCCTGCCATGGATCGGTGCGCGCCGGGCGTCGCATGGGCATGGAGGAGATGAACGCGCTGTTGCGCGAGATTGAGGCGACGCCATTTTCGGGCCAGTGCAATCACGGCCGGCCGACCTGGATCGCCCTGGCACTTGACGACATCGAAAAGCTGTTCGGGCGGCGCTGATCACCGCGTCACGCAACACAGCCAGCGCCGAGGAGGCATCGCGCTCACCGGCACCAGAGCCCGGCATCGCGGATGCGGCGGCGGATGTCGCGTTCATGGGTCGGCAAGGCGTCCCGGTCAAATAGGGTCCGACACCGCGCACCCCATCCTTCGTAGAGATAACGCCGAAACGCCGGATAGCGCGCCAGCAGCGGCGCCACATCCGGCTCAGCGGCCAGGCGCTCCAGAAATGCAACCGTTTCATCCGACGCTGTCGCATAAAGCAGCGCCAGAAGCCGGTAATGCAGCGTCACCCGGCCGTCGAGATCGTTGGGCGGCACGGCCCAGGGACCGCCACCCAAGGCATGGATGACCAGCGGCAGGGCGATCTGATCGAGCCAGGGCGTCAGGCTCTGCCCAGCCAATGCCTCGGGCGGGGCGTCGCGAATGCCCCGCGCAATGCGCAAAAACAGCGCGCCAAACTGCCGGGGGCATGGGCCGAAGAACCAGCCGGCATTGTAATAGGGATAGCGCTGCCAATCCCCCGCATCGCGACCTGGATCGATCGCCGCGTCCATATCCAGCCCAAACCTCTCATAAAGCGCGCGCCAAATCTCCGCCCGGCTGGGGCCGTCCGGCAGCGGGG
>JBCDDO010000494.1:0-2162 GCA_039180245.1 Pseudomonadota bacterium
GCCAACCAGCCCGGCCAGATGCGCCGCCGCCCGGGCGGCACCCAGCGCGCGCAGTTCAGCGGCCCGGGCGCGGATGACGGTCTTTTCAAGCTGCGGCATGCGCGCGGCCGGGGTGCCGCTGCGGGGCGAATAGGGAAAGACATGCAGCCAGGTCAGCCCGCATTCGGCAACCAGCTGACGTGAGTTCTCAAAGGCCGCTTCGCTCTCGGTCGGAAAGCCGGCAATGAGGTCGGCGCCAAAGACGATGTCGGGCCGCGCCGCGCGCAGTGCTGTGCAAAACGCAATCGCATCGTCGCGCAAATGCCGCCGCTTCATGCGCTTGAGGATCAAATCATCGCCCGATTGCAGGCTCAGATGCAGATGCGGCATCAGCCGGGGCTCGCCCGCAACGGCGTCGATCAGGGCAGGATCGGCCTCGATGCTGTCGATCGAGGAGAGCCGCAGCCGCGGCAGATCCGGCACCAGCCGCAGGATCCGCTGAACCAGATCGCCCAGCCGTGATGCGCCCGGCAGATCGGCACCCCAGGAGGTCAGATCGACCCCGGTCAGCACCACTTCGGCGTAGCCGGCGCCAGCCAAGCGGGCGATCTGGTCGATGACGACGCCTGCGGGCACCGAGCGCGAATTGCCCCGCCCAAAGGGGATGATGCAGAAGGTGCAGCGATGGTCGCAGCCGTTCTGGATCTGCACATGGGCGCGGCTTCGGGTGCCGAACCCGGCCAGCAGATGCCCTGCAGTTTCGGTTGTCGCCATGATGTCGTCCACGACGATCTTTTCGGTCTGGCCGATGAAATCAGGGCTGGAAATACGGGCCCAGACGCCAGGGCGCATCTTTTCCAGATTGCCCAGCACCAGATCGACCTCGGGCATGGACGCAAAGGTCTCGGGCTCGGTCTGTGCCGCACAGCCGGTGACGATGAGCCGGGCAGTCGGATGCTCGCGCCGGGCCCGGCGGATGCGCTGGCGCGCCTGGCGCACCGCCTCTGCCGTCACCGCACAGGTGTTGATCACAACCGTGTTCGAGAGACCCGCCGCGGCGACCATCTCCTCCATCGCCGCGGTTTCGGTGAGATTGAGCCGGCATCCGAGCGTGTGGAACACCGGCGGTGCCGAAGATCGATCCACAATCGACGCCTGCTCGGCCGGGGCGTCGGTCATTGTCCCCAGACCTCCCGATCGAGCACACCCTCAAAGACCCGCGCGGTCGGTCCCGACAGCCAGACCCCCTCATCGGCCCAGTGCAGCTCAAGCGGCCCGCCATCGGCGCGGATCGTCACCTCGCGCCCGGTCAGACCACGGCGCGCTGCCGCAACCGCAACCGCACAGGCGCCCGAGCCGCAAGCGCGGGTGATCATGCCGCCCCGTTCCCACACCCGCATGCGGATGTGGCCCCGGTCGATGATGTGGACGAATTCGACATTGGTGCGTTCGGGAAACAGCGGATGGGTCTCCCAAAGCGGGCCCTCTTTGGCCAGATCGACCGCCTCGGCATCGTCCACGAAGAAAACGCAATGCGGATTGCCCATGCCAACGGCTGCAGGCGTTCCGTCAAGCGGCAGCGCGTCGATATCGACGGGATAGGCCAGCGGCACGCCGTCCCAGGTCAGCCGCGGCGGTCCCATATTGACCCGGATCGCCGCG
The DNA here is from genome assembly GCA_039180245.1 of Pseudomonadota bacterium. Classification (GTDB taxonomy): domain Bacteria; phylum Pseudomonadota; class Alphaproteobacteria; order Rhodobacterales; family Rhodobacteraceae; genus J013. Next base: position 1,642 of record JBCDDO010000494.1, read on the forward strand.
CCCGCGCGCTGACAATCGAGCCGCCCGGAGGCGGTTTCGATGGTGATGCGGTCGCGGCGCGTCTCTTCAAAGATCAGATGGGCCGCACAGCGTGTGCCATTGCCACATGCGGCCGCCGCCGACCCGTCGGCATTCAGAAAGTCGAGCCGGACCGCGGCATCGGCATCCTGGGCTGGGCGCAGCACGATCAGCTGGTCAAACCCCACGCCGCTGCGCCGATCGCCCAGGGTGCGCGCGAGCCCGGGCGTGACCTCGGGGCCGCCCGACCGCCGGTCAAGCAGCACGAAGTCATTCTCCGCCCCATGCATCTTGATGAACTGCACTGCGCCGCCTTGTGCTTCTGCCTGCGGTGACATGGACCTCGCTGAGGAATTGTGCAAGCCGGTTCTGCCGGGCAGCGGGCATGGCGGGAACGCCGCATGCGCGGCGTGCCTCCGGCGGGAGTATTTTTGCCAAGAAGAAAGCCTGCGCTAAAGGTCGAGTGCGGCGCAATTGGCGAGGGCCGCGGCGCCGCCATCGAC
>JBCDDO010000495.1:0-2160 GCA_039180245.1 Pseudomonadota bacterium
GGCAAAGGCGATCGACCGTCAGCCCCAGCGGCGCCAGCGTGGCGAGCATGTTGCGCGCCTTCACCCGGTCAAAACTGGCATCGTCATTCGTCGGATCCTCGGCCCAACTCCATCCCCGATGGCGCAGCAGCGCGCGAAGATCGGCCCGTCTTGCGCTCAGCAGCGGGCGCATCCAGACGATCTCATCGGCCGCGCTCACCGCCGTCATGGCCGACAGCCCGCCAATGCCCGAGCCGCGGGCAAGCCGCAACAGCAGTGTTTCGGCCTGGTCGTCGGCGGTGTGTGCGAGTGCCACGGCAAGAATGCCCCGTGCCTTGGCCCAGTTGCCAATCAGCCGCCGCCGTGCCTCGCGGGCGGCCTCGGGCAGATTGCCGCGCCCGTTCCATCCTTCCCAAATGAGGGTGTCATGGGGCAGCCCAAGCTGGGCACAGCGGGTTGCCACCAGCTCGGCCTCGGCCGCACTTTCCGGGCGAAGCCCATGATCGACGGTCACAACGGCGAGCGCGCGGCCGGCCATATCCGCCCATTCCTCGACCAGCGACAGCAGCGCCATGGAATCGCCGCCACCCGAAACGGCCAGCCCCACCGCGCCGGGCGGCGCCAGCGCCATCTCGCGCGCCACGAGATCGGCCAGCTCCGCCGCCAGCGTCCGCGCGTCCGTTCCGCTGGACCCGGCAGCGCTCATCGATGCGCTACCCGCACCCAGCCTCGGCACGCTCAGCCTGAACCTGGGCAGTAATTTCGGGGCCTGCCTGGGGAAACCTGGCGGCAACCTCATCATAGGTCAGACAGGCTTCGGCAAGCTGGCCAAGCTGGCGCAACGAGACGCCGACGCCCAGCAAGGCCGCCGCTGCATGGGGCCCGGTTGGATCGATCGAAAACGCGTCGAGATAGCTTTTGGCGGCATCCCGGATCCGGTCCTGCCGGTGCTGCGCCCGGGCCTGGCCCAGAAAGGCTTCCGCGGCAAGCGGGCTGTCGGGATAGCTGGCCAGGAACCCGGCTAAGCGGCTTTCGGCAAGCGCGGGGTCGGTCTCGATCACCGCCATCGCCTGGTCAAAACTGTTGCGCTCGCTCACCGCGACCTCCACCGACGCGGGTCCCGGCCCAGGGGTCGGCGTTTCGGTCAGCCCGCCGCCCAAGGGCACAGGGTCGCCCAGCAATGCCACATCGCCGCCCTCGATCTCGCTCAATCGAAACTCGACATCGGCATAACGCCGGCCGGCATCGTCGGCCATGCGCCGGATGTCGTTTTGGATCTGCTCGACGCGCCCGGTCAGAAGCCGCATCTGACGCTCCAACAGATCCAGCCTGGAAAGGGCCGGCCCTTGCAACTCCGGCGCGGTCTGACCGGTGTCCGAGAGCTGCGCGCGCAGCGCCTCGACCTGCGCATCGATGGCCGCAAGGTTGAGACGTATATCCTCAAGGGTCGCGGCTGGCGGGGTCGGCGGGGTCGTCTGGGCATGCGCAAGCCCGCCCGCCCAGACAAAGGCCAAAGCGATGAGAAGTGCCGCGCGCATCGGACCGGCCTCAGCTCAGCGGCGCGCCGGCGACCACGGTCACGGCGCGGCGATTGACCGACCAGCAGCTTTCGTTCGAGCAGACCGCGTCGGGCCGCTCCTTGCCGAAGGTCACGGTGGTGATGCGGCTGGGATCGATCCCCTGGCCGACCAGGAATTGCAGCGTCGCATTGGCGCGCCGTGCGCCCAGCGCGAGGTTGTACTCACGAGTGCCACGCTCATCGGCATGCCCTTCGATGACGATGGTCACCGCCGGGTTGGCCAGCAGCCACTCGGCCTGGCGCCGCAACGTGTCCTGGGCGATGCCGTCGATCGAGCTGGAGTCAAAGCCAAACAGAACCCGGTCGCCAACCACTGTGGTGAAGTACTGCACCGAGTTTTCCGGCACCTGGGTCGTGGTTTCGCTCGGGGTGACCTCGGTTTCTTCGGGCGTGTTGGAACAGGCGGCCAGGGCCAGCGCGGTCAGCACAACAGCGCCCATCTGCATCAGTTTCATGCCTCTCTCCATCGTTTTATGCCCGGGCCATCGGCCAGTGGGCGGTTTTTTGCCGTCATTGCAAAAGCGGCGACCAGGCCGGGTCGGAGGCCGGCTGCGCGATCGGCACGCGCTTGAGATTGCGCCCGGTCAGATCGACGCTCATCA
>JBCDDO010000496.1:0-2147 GCA_039180245.1 Pseudomonadota bacterium
CAATGGCCAAGCAACCCGCGAGACTGAAAAGTTCTGCGCCAACAGCCGCAGCGAAGCCTTCGATCTCGCTCGCGCGCACTACGAAGGCATTTTCAACGGCGTCAATGTCTCACTTCAAGATATGCCAAAGCAAATTGAGAACTTCGCGTCCGACGGGCGGCTTTTGGCCAGTACGGGATATGTTGGCGGCGATTCGGTCACGGTCTTTTTGGGACGCGACCCCGACGTCCTCGACACCTGGTTTTCCTCCGCCCTCTGGCCCTTCGGCACGCTGGGCTGGCCGGAGGAGACCGAGGCGCTTGCGCGCTATTACCCGACCTCGGTTCTGATCACCGGGTTTGACATCATCTTCTTCTGGGTCGCGCGGATGATGATGATGGGCACCGAGTTTATGAAAGACGAGGCCGGCGCGCCGCAGGTGCCCTTCCACACCGTCTATGTCCATGCCCTGGTGCGCGACGCCAAGGGCCAGAAGATGTCGAAAAGCCTTGGCAATGTGCTCGACCCGCTCGACCTGGTCGATGAGTTCGGCGCCGATGCGGTGCGCTTCACGCTCGCCTCGATGGCGGTGATGGGGCGCGATCTGAAGCTTTCGACCAGCCGCATCGCGGGCTATCGCAACTTCGTCACCAAGCTTTGGAACGCCGCCCGTTTTGCCGAGATGAACGGCGCGCGGGGCTGGGTGGGCGATGGGCTGCCCGAGGCGCGCGAGACGCTCAACCAATGGATCATCGGCGAGACGGCGCGGGCCCGGGCGGCCTGCGATGCGGGGCTGGCCGCGTTCCGCTTCAACGATGCGGCGAACGGGCTTTACGCCTTTGTCTGGGGCCGGGTCTGCGATTGGTATCTGGAGCTTGCCAAGCCGCTCTTGGCCGAGGGGCATCCGGCGCGGGCCGAAACCCAGGCGGTTCTGGGCTGGGTGATCGATCAATGCCTGATCCTGCTGCACCCCTTCATGCCCTTCGTGACCGAGGCGATCTGGGGCCAGTCGGGCACCCGCGCCAAGATGATCGTCCATGCCAACTGGCCGGAGTTCGACGCCCAAAGCCCTCAGGCGGATGCCGAAATCGGCTGGGTGATCGGGCTGATCGAAGAGATCCGCTCGGTGCGGGCCGAGATGTCGGTCGCCCCGTCTGCGCAGATCCCGCTTCTGATCGTGCAGGCCGGGGTGGAGGAGACGGCGCGGCTCGACCGGCATGCCGCCCTGATCGGCCGGCTCGCACGGGTGCCGCAGATGAGCCAGGCCGAGGCTGCCCCCAAAGGTGCTGTGACGCTGACAGCCTCGGGGGCCACGCTGTGCCTGCCGCTTGACGGGCTCGTCAATGTCGCGGCCGAGGAGGCGCGGCTGACCAAAGCGCTCGCCAAGTTGGAAAAGGAGGCGAAGGGGATTGCCGCCAAGCTCGCCAACCCCGCCTTCCTGGCCAAAGCGCCCGAGGATGTGGTCGAGGAAAACCGCGAGCGGCTGGCCGAGGCCGAGGGCGAGGCCGCCAAGCTCAACGCCGCCCGCGCCCGGCTGGATGCGATGACCTAACCGCCGCCGACGCGGCCGCCCCAGGGCAGAGGCAAAAGGAGAGAGCGATGGAGTTTCCGCTGATCGGGCTGGGGACCTGGCCCCTGAAGGGCGCTGAATGCCGCGATGTGGTGACCGAGGCGCTGAGCATGGGCTACCGGCATGTCGACACCGCCCAGCTTTATGAGAATGAGGCCGAGGTCGGCGCGGGGATTGCCGCCTCGGGCGTGGCGCGCGACCGGATCTTTCTGACCACCAAGGTCATGCAGGACCGGTTTGCCGATGGCACCGCGTTGGAAAGCGCCAAGGTCAGCGCGGACAAGCTCGGCGGGCCGGTGGATCTTTTGCTGGTGCATTGGCCGCCCAAAGGAGTGGAGACGCTGGCGGTCATCGATGCGCTGGAGGAGATCCGGGCGGCGGGGCTCACCACCCACATCGGCGTGTCGAACTTCAATGTGCCGATGCTGACGGCGGCTGCCGGGCGGGCGACGATCCTCACCAATCAGGTGGAGTTTCACGCGCTGATCGACCAGGCACGGCTGAAGGCCGCGGCCGATGCGCTTGGGGTGCGGCTGACCGCCTATATGCCGATTGCGCGGGGCCGGGTTTTTGCCGAGGCGCCGGTCGCAGCGGCCGC
>JBCDDO010000497.1:0-2135 GCA_039180245.1 Pseudomonadota bacterium
CTGCGCGACATTTGCACCCATGAGCGTGTCGCGGCCTTGGGGATCTGTGCTCACGCGCTGACCGACGCGGCCCACCCCGCGCCGACCCCATCGACCGACGTCTTGCCCCGGTGTGCGCGGTGAAACGGGGCGGCGGCTGTGCCAAACGATCCAAGATCGGCGCCCGGCCGATTGACAACCGCCAGCGCCCGGCGTAGATGCGCCTCGTCGCTTGCCCAGGTGGCGGAATTGGTAGACGCGCTGGCTTCAGGTGCCAGTTCTCGCAAGGGAGTGGAAGTTCGAGTCTTCTCCTGGGCACCATGCGCTCCCGCGCCGCATTGGCGGGCGGAGGGGAGAGGGATGACCGTCACACTTCACAGGGGCGATCTGCCGCCGGGCCTCGATCTCGGCCCCGTTATTGCCGTCGACACCGAGACGATGGGGCTCAACCCGCAGCGCGACCGGCTCTGCGTGGTCCAGCTCTCGTCGGGCGACGGAACCGCGCATCTGGTTCAAATTGCGCAGGGACAGCGCGAGGCCCCGCATCTTGCGGCGCTTTTGACCGACCCGGCCCGGTTGAAGCTGATGCATTTCGCCCGGTTCGACGTCGCCGCGCTGCAAAACGGCCTGGGTGCCGTCACCGCGCCGATCTACTGCACCAAGATCGCCTCGAAGCTGGTGCGCACCTATACCGACCGCCACGGCCTCAAACATCTGGTGCAAGAGCTTTTGGGGCTCGACATCTCTAAGACCCAGCAATCGAGCGATTGGGGCGCAGAGGCACTGAGCGACGCGCAGCAAAGCTATGCCGCGGGCGATGTGCTTTACCTGCACCGGTTGCGCACTGCCCTTGATGCAATGTTGGAGCGCGAAGGCCGCAGCGGGCTTGCCAAGGCCTGTTTTGACTTTCTGCCCACCCGCGCGGCGCTGGATCTTGCCGGCTGGCCGGAGATCGACATCTTTGCCCACTGATCCCGCTTTGCCCCCTGACCCCGCTGTGTCGGCGGAGGCCGTTTCGCGCACGGATCCTTTGGCGACACCTGCGCGGCCCAAAACGCAGGCCGATGCGTCGCAGACCGACCGGCTGACCGCCATCGGGCGCCGGGTTCTGAGCCTGGAAGGTCGGGCGCTGATCGATTTTGCCGACATGCTGGATGTCCGGTTTGCCGAGGCCGTGCAGGCGATGATGTCGGCCACTGGCCGGGTCATCGTTTCGGGCATGGGGAAGTCCGGCCATGTCGCGCGGAAGATCGCAGCGACGCTCGCCTCCACTGGAACGCCCGCACAGTTCGTGCACCCGGCCGAAGCGAGCCATGGCGATCTGGGCATGGTCACCCGCGCGGATGTGGTGCTGCTTTTGTCCAACTCGGGCGAGACAACCGAGCTTGCCGACCTTATCGCCCATACGCGGCGCTTCAACATACCGCTCATCGGCGTGGCCAGTCGCGAGGGCAGCGCCCTGATGCGTGCCGCCGATGTGCCGCTGCCGCTTCCGGCTGCGCCCGAGGCCTGCCCCAACGGGCTCGCGCCCACCACCTCGACCACGCTGACCCTGGCTTTGGGCGATGCGCTGGCCGTGGCCATCATGGAGACCCGCGGCTTTAGGCCCGAGCATTACCGCGTCTTTCATCCCGGCGGCAAGCTTGGCGCGCGGCTGATCAAGGTCGGCGATCTGATGCATGGCGCTGACCGCTTGCCGTTGGTCGCGCCCGAAACGCCGATGGCAGAGGTGCTGATCGAGATGACCGCGCGCGGCTTCGGCGTGACCGGCGTGGCCGAACGCGGTCGTCTGTGCGGCATCATCACCGATGGCGATCTGCGCCGCCACATGGCGCATCTGATGGACAGCCGCGCGGGCGAAGTGATGACCCGCGCGCCGCGCCGGATCGGACCCGATGCGCTGGCCGCCGAAGCCATGGCGCTGATGAACGGCCCCCCGCGTCCGGTCACCTGCCTGTTCGTGACCGATGCCGAGGGCGCGCCGCTGGGCCTTTTGCACATTCACGATCTCTTACGCGCCGGTGTGGATTGACCGAGGAGCGCCGCGCGCCTTGACCGTCGTGCCGAGCGGCGGCTTGATCGGCGGCTTGGGCGATACTCGCGCGCGGTCCGGATCCTGCGGATCCTGCTGCCGCTGGGGGCTTTGGCGTCGCTCA
>JBCDDO010000498.1:0-2133 GCA_039180245.1 Pseudomonadota bacterium
CAGCACCAGCGGCGGCCCCGCCGCCAGAAACACCCATTGCACCCAGTTATACGCCGCCGGGATGCGCAGATCGAAGAGGCCATCGGGATTGCTTGCCAGCACGACGACGATCAGGAGCGCCAGCAAGCTCTGCACCGAAATCCAGCCGAGCACGGCCAGCATGCCGCCGCGAAACCGGTTCAGCGGATGGGCCTGCCACGCCTGGGCGTCCAGCGCCTGCCAACTGCTCACGCGGCCTCGCGGCGGCGAAAGATGACGTTGGGCCGGGCGCCGAGGAACAGATAGGCGATTACGATCAGGTCGATCGTCACGGCGAGCGCAAAGATCGCGGCCCCCATCCAGCCCCCCGGTTCGGCATATCGCTGGGCGGAAAACCAGTTCAGTGCGAATCCCTCGGCCCCCAGCATCAACACAAATGTCACCCCGATATAGCCCGCATAAAGCCAGGGCACCACGGCCAGCCGCCTCAGCATCGCGGGCACGATCAGGAAGGGGCCGAGGATCATCGCGCCCCAGAGCAGCCATTCATAGGTATCGGGCACCGGATCAAGAAACAGGAGCGAGGTCCCCTCTGCGATCAGCCCCACCAAAAGCAAAAGGGCGAAAATCAGTTGAAAGCAGGCCCAGCACAAAACGCCGATCATGCCCCCTCGGAACCGGTTCAGCGGATGGGCCCGCCATTGCGGTTCTGTCAGTCTTTTCATCGCCATCGCCGGGATATAGACCGCGTGGCCATGCGGGAAAGGGCGCACGCGCGATGTTTTGGCCCGATGCTGCGCACCCGCCTCAGGCGCGTGCCGCCAGATCGGTCTTGCCCAGCGCCAGCATCGCCTGCGCCACGATATCGGGCGCGTGCATCGCCGCAACCTTGTACATGTTCGCGGGTGAATCCTGGTCGATGAAGATGTCGGGCAGCACCATGGGGCGGATCTTGAGCCCCTGATCGAGCAGCCCCTCATGCGCCAGCAGATGCAGCACATGGGACGCAAAGCCGCCCACCGCCCCTTCCTCGATGGTCACGATCGCCTCGTGATCGCGGGCGAGGCGCAGGATCATGTCGCGGTCGAGCGGTTTGGAAAAGCGCGCATCGGCCACGGTGGTCGAGAGGCCGTGGGCCTCGAGCTCTTCGGCCGCCTGCAGGCATTCCTGCAGCCGCGCGCCATAGCTGAGCAGCGCGATCTTGGTCCCCTCGCGGATGATGCGCCCCTTGCCGATCTCGAGCGGCTGGCCCACCTCGGGCATCTCGACGCCCGCGCCCTCGCCGCGCGGGAAGCGAAAGGCCGAGGGGCAATCGTCGATCTGGGCGGCGGTGGCCACCATATGCACCAGCTCGGCCTCATCGGCGGCGGCCATGCAGATAAAGCCCGGCAGGCTCGAGAGATAGCCGATGTCAAAGCTGCCCGCATGGGTCGCGCCATCGGCCCCCACCAGGCCTGCGCGGTCGATGGCAAAGCGCACCGGCAGGCGCTGGATCGCCACGTCATGGACCACCTGGTCATAGCCGCGCTGCAAAAAGGTCGAGTAGATCGCCGCAAAGGGGCGCATGCCCGCCCCCGCCAGCCCGGCGGCAAAGGTGACGCCGTGCTGTTCTGCGATGCCGACATCGAAGGTGCGATCGGGATGGACCTTGCCGAACACATCCAGCCCCGTCCCGTCGGGCATCGCCGCGGTGATGGCACAGATGCGGTCGTCCTTGTCGGCCTCCTTGATCAGCGAGTTGGCGAACACCTTGGTGTAGGAGGGGGCGTTGGAGGGCGCCTTTTTCTGCTCGCCGGTGATGACGTCGAACTTGGCCCTTGCATGGCCCTTGTCGGGCGCATTCTCGGCCGGGGCATAGCCCTTGCCCTTGACGGTCAGCGCATGGATCAGGATCGGGCCCCGGGCGCGGTCCTTGACCGTGCGCAGCACCTGGAGCAGTTGCTCCATGTCATGGCCGTCGATCGGGCCGATATAGTCAAAGCCCAGTTCCTCGAACATCGTGCCGCCGATGGTGGCGCTTTTCATCAGCGTCTCGGCCCGGTGCGCCCCTTCGCGCATCACATCGCCCAGCGGCCCGGGCACCGCGTCGAGCACGCCCTTGGCCGCGGATTTCAGGTCCTGCATCGGGCGCTGGGTATAAAGCCGGCTGAGATA
>JBCDDO010000499.1:0-2119 GCA_039180245.1 Pseudomonadota bacterium
GGGCCCTTGGCGCCCGGCCGGTGCTTTACGATCGCGGGGTCTATGTCGTTGCGCATGCTGCGGGCGGTGTGGCCGTGGGCAGCACCAGCGAGCAGAGCTGGACCGACCCCGACGCAATCGATGCGGCGTTCGATGCGGTTCTCAACCGCGCCCGCGCGCTGTGCCCGGCCCTTCGCGATGCGCCGGTTGCCTGGCATTGGGCCGGCCTGCGACCGCGCGCGCGCCGCGGCAAACCGCTGCTCGGGCCGGTGCCGGGCCATCCGGGATTGTTCGTGGCAACTGGCGGCTACAAGACCGGCTTCGGGCTCTCGGCATGCATCGGCACCGCGCTTGCCGACATGATCGCCGGTCATATCCCACAGGTGCCGCCAAGCTGGTTGACGGCCGATGGTCGCGAAGCTGCGGGCGCGGCATGCTGACAGAAGGCTGTCAGCAGGGGTGTGCGACACCCGTCTGGCATCACAGCCAATGGGAGCACAGAGCATGACGCACACACCGGACAACTTCACGGTCTGGACCGAAATCCCGGTCAGCGATCTTGACCGCGCCATCACCTTCTATGGCGCCGTTTTTTCGACCAAACTCATCCGCCAGGATATGGGTCCAAACGAAACCGCGGTCTTTCCCACCCGCGCCAAGGACGGGGTCGCAGGCCATCTCTATGAAGGCACGCCGGCAGCCGGGGGCAATGGACCGACCCTGCATCTGGCGCTGCCGGATCGGCTGGAGGCCGGGCTCGACAGGCTGCGCGCGGCGGGCGGCACGGTTGTGTCCGAGCCGATCGAGATCCCGGACGGGCGGTTTGCCTATTGCATCGACCCCGATGGCAATTCCATCGGCCTTTTTGAGACGTAACGCCCTATGCGCCGCGCCGACCGCCTGTTCCGGATCGTTCAGCTCTTGCGGGGCGGGCGGTTGGTTACGTCGGCGCGGCTTGCCGAGGCGCTGGAGGTCAGCCAGCGCACGATCTATCGCGACATTGTCGATCTGCAGGCCTCGGGCGTGCCGATCGAGGGCGAGGCGGGGGTCGGCTATGTCATGCAGGCGGGCTACGATCTGCCACCACTGATGTTTTCGGAAGACGAGATCACCGCCCTGGTGGCAGGGGCCCGGATGATCCGGGCCTTCGGCGGCGCCGAGATGGCGCGCGGCGCAGAAGAGGCGCTGATCAAGATAGCGGCGGTCCTGCCGGAGCGTGCCGCGAACCGGGCCAAAAGCGTTGAGATCCATGCCGTGGGCACCTGCATCACCCCGGCGCTGCGCACGCATCTCGATGCGACCGAAGCGGCCATCGAAAACCGCCAAAGGCTGCGCTTTGCCTATGCCGACGGTGCCGGGCACGCAACGCAGCGCAGCGTGCGTCCGCTGGGGCTTTGGTTCTGGGGACGGGTCTGGACGCTGATTGCCTGGTGCGAGCTGCGCGCGGATTTCCGGATGTTCCGTGTGGACCGGATGCGCGAGATCTCGGCCGGCGCGCCGTTTCGTGCCGAACCGGGGCGCGGGCTTCGCGATTTTTACCGCAAGATGGAGGATGAGGCCGGGGCATCCCGCCCGCCCGGCTTTTCCGGCTAAACCGCTGCAGTGCCGAACGGCAGCGGCGTCACTCGACGGCCCGCGCCATGGCAAGCATCGCGTCGAGCTCGGCATGGGTTTCCAAATGCGCGGCGAGCGCGTCCAGCGTGTCTTCGACCCCCGCGCCATAGCGGTGATGCGACGCCACCCCGAACCCGGCCAGCCAGCCAGCCCGAAACTCGTCCTCCGCAAACATTCCGTGCAGATAGCTGCCCTGGATGCGGCCATCGGGGCTGACCGCGCCTTCGGGTCGGCCGTCGACATGCGCGAAAGGCCGGGTGCAATCCGGGCCCTGCGTTGTGCCGATATGGATCTCATAGCCCTGCAATGCCAGCCCACTCGCCGCATGCACCGCCTGCGTGCGAGCCAGGCGTTTTTGCGGATGCATGACCGTTTCGACATCGAGAAGGCCCAGCCCCGCGCTCTCGCCCGGCGGGCCCTCGATGCCCTGCGGATCGACCACCTTATGCCCCAGCATCTGATAGCCCCCGCACAGGCCCAGCACATGCCCGCCCCGGCGGACATGCGCGGCAATGTCGAGATCCCA
>JBCDDO010000500.1:0-2102 GCA_039180245.1 Pseudomonadota bacterium
CCGCCGTCCCAGCGCATGGGCGGCCAGGTTGAGCCCGCAAAACGCGTTGAGCCGCAATCGCCCGCCCAATCGGGGTTCCGGCGGCGCCCAGATCGCCAGCGGCACATCGGTTTTGGATGCGAGATCACCCAGAAAGGCCGCATCGGTGAAGGTGACCTGCAGGATCAGGATCAGATCGGGATCATCGCCAAGTGCGGCATCGCGCGCGGCGGCCGCAGCCTCGGCATCGAGCAACAGCGCCTCCGGTCCCGACAACCGGTGCCCGGTTTCGCGCAGCGCCGCCTGCATGGCGGCATGCGTTTCGCGCGCGAATGCCACATCGAAGGTGGGGCGGGCCAGGGGCAGAACCGCGATATGCATCAAAGATCCTCGTAGCCCTGCCGGAAACTGCCATCTGCCGGTGAGAACTCCAGCCCCTTGCCCTCGAAGACGGGATGGGCGTGCCAGGGCGTGCCCGACGCCCGCACGACGGCGTTCAGCCCGTGCATATAGGGCAGGCTTTCCGCCACCAGCCCATCGCGCATAGACTGAAGATCGGGAAACCGGCGGAAGGCCTCGGCCCAGATCGCGCGCCCGGCCAGATACCCCGACGCGCCCGCCGCGCAGGCATACTCGAGGATGCGCTGAAACTCCGGCTTGCCGGCCCCGGCCGACAGCATCACCCAGGGGCGACCGGCCAGCCGACCCAACTCGTCAAACAGCGCCTGGGTCGCCGCATCGCCCGCATCAGGCACATCCTTGGCCGCGATCGGGCTTTCCAGCTTGAAGACGTCGACACCATAATCCGCGGCGGCGAAGACTTCGACCGAGCGCAGCACGTGATCGGCGCGCTTGCTGGTCATCTCCTCATAATTGCCGGTTTTTTCGCTGTCTGAGGCAAGCGGGTAGACGAGGAGTTCAAACAGAAACGGGATGTCGAACTTGGCGCAGGCCGCGCCGACCCGCTTCACAAACTCCTGCTGATGCGCGCAGACCTTCGGGTCCGCATCCGGGCGGTACCAGGCCAGAACCTTCACCGCATCGCCACCAAGGCGGCGGATCTTGCCAACGCTCCAAGCATCGATTTCGGCCGAGAGCCGTCCACCCGGGGTTTCCGCAAAGATCGAATCCTCAAGCGTGACGATCAGCCCCTTGCTGGGCGACAAAAGCGGCAATCCGCGCGGGATGGCGAAATGCGGGTCGAGCAGCATGGCCGTCGAGGCCGCCTGCAACACCTCCGTCAACAGCGCCTTGACCGCCGCCACATCGTCATAGGGCGCCTCATCCGTGCCGTAATGCGCAGCGATGGGCCCCTTAATGGGGGGGCGCTGGTCGACCGCGGTCATCATGAAGAAGCCCTGCGCATCGGCCATCCGTCGCAAACCCCATTGCTTGCCGGGGGAAAGAGCGGTCATGGACAGTCTCCTTTCGGCGCAACGGCCAAGAGCGCATCGGTCTCGGCCCGGCCAGGGGCAGCGCGGCGCCCGCCGAACCCGGTGCATTTGAGCGCGGCGGCCGCATTGGCAAACCGCACGGCCCTCTCTTCGTCCTGTCCTTCGGCAAGGGCAAGGGCAAATGCGCCATGCCAAACATCTCCGGCGCCCAATGTGTCGCGCACCTCAACCTGGGGGGCGGGCACGCGCCGGCCGGCGCCCAGCCAGACCCCGTCCGCGCCATCGGTCACGCAGATCCAGCCCGGCAGGCCCTGCGCTGTGCGCAGGCCCTCGGCCAGGTCGGAGGTGCCGGCAAACACCGCCAGCCCAGGTCGCGAGAACGCAACATGGCTGGCATGGGCAAAGAGGGAGGGATCGAAGGGCGGCTCGGCATCGATCACCCCGGGAATGCCGCGTGTGCGCGCAAAGCTCAACGCGGCGCGGGCGCCTGCGGGCCATCGCGTGTCGGTCAGCACCGCGCCGATTGACAGTGGCAGGGCCGAGAAATCGCCCGGCGCCTCGGCCAGATCCGCGCCGCGAAAGTTCACGAGCTGACGCTCGCCCGCCCGGTCCACGGCCACGGATGAGACCGGCGAGCGCCCGGCGCTCCAGCGGATCTGCGCGGTGTCGATGCCTTCCGCGGCCAGCTCCTCGGCGATGGCCTGCCCGATCATGTCGCGCCCCAGCCGG
>JBCDDO010000501.1:0-2072 GCA_039180245.1 Pseudomonadota bacterium
CCCAAGCATGACGCGCCGATCCGGCATATCGAGTTTGTGCCGGTTTCGGGCGATGCGGCGCTGGCCATTTTGGTGACCGAGGATGGTCATGTCGAAAACCGGCTTTTCGTGCCGCCAAAGGGGCTTACCCCGTCATCGATGCAGGCCGCGTCGAACTTCCTCAATGCGCTGATGCGGGGCCGCACGCTGGGCGATCTGCAAAGTGTGATGGCCGGCGAGATTGTCGCCAAGCGCCAGGAGCTCGACAGCCTGGCGCGAAACCTTGTCGATCAGGGCATCGCGATCTGGGAGACCGAAACCGCCGCCGCGCCGGCCCGGCTGATCGTCCGGGGACGCGCCAACCTGCTCGATGAGGTTGCCGCTGGCGATCTCGATCGGGTGCGGCAGCTCTTTGACGATCTGGAGCGCAAGCAGGACATCGCGCAGCTTTTGGAGCTTGCCGAGGATGGCGAAGGCGTGCGGGTCTTTATCGGGTCCGAGAACAAGCTCTTTTCGCTCTCCGGTTCATCTCTGGTGATTTCACCTTATATGGACGCGGACAGGCGAATCATCGGAGCCCTTGGCGTCATCGGGCCGACGCGGCTGAACTATGGTCGCATCGTCCCGATTGTTGACTACACGGCGCGGTTGGTGGGAAGCCTGGTCTCGGACAGGCCGCGAACCGGAAGAAGTTGAGCATGGCGGACGACAAACAGACCGAACCCAATGGCGAAGGCCCCGCGGCACAGGATGAGGTGGGCACAACACCGCCCGCAGACGACGCCGAAAGCACGGCCGAGCCGATCCTCGATCCGCGCGATGAGCAGATCCTGAGCCTGACGGCCGAGCGCGATGAGCTCCGCGACCGGCTCTTGCGTGCTCTGGCGGATGCCGAGAACACCCGCAAGCGGGCCGAACGCGACCGCAAGGATGCCGAGGCCTATGGCGGGCAGCGGCTGGCGCGCGATCTGCTGTCGGTTCACGACAATCTGACCCGGGCGCTCGGCACGGCCGAAGAGGAGCATCGCGCCGCCATGCCGGCCTTCATCGAGGGTGTCGAGCTCACCTTGCGCGAATTGCTCGCCACCTTTGCCAAGCACAAGATCGAGGAGGTCAAGCCCGATATCGGCGACCGGTTCGATCCCAATCTGCATCAGGCGATGTTCGAAGCGCCGGTGCCCGGGGCCGAGCCGGGCTCGATCATTCAGGTGATCGGCGGCGGCTTTACCCTGTCTGGTCGGTTGCTGCGCGCAGCCCAGGTCGGGGTGGCGGCCAAGGCGCCGGTGGATGCCGCACCGGCCGAAGAGGTCTGACCATGGCGCGGCGGGTCAACGGATAGCGGAGCGGTCATGCCCACGGGATTGCGGTCGATGCCCGCTTTGACCTGTCGCGATCTGCGCGCGAGTGCCCAAGCCTTGTCGCGCAGCTTTGGCTTTGAGCTGGCCGGGTTCTGGGCCGATGGCGACGCGCCGCCGCATTTTGCCATTCTGCGCCTGGGCGATGTGACCCTGGCGTTGCACCAGTCCGACGAGCCCGCCGGGTCGCCCGGCTTTGCGGCCTATCTCTATATCGACGATGCCGAAAGCCTGGCAGAGCTGGCCCTGGCGCAGGGTGCGCTGATCGACGGACCGCTCGATCAGCCCTGGCGCTGCAGGGAGGTGCGCTATACCGACCGCGACGGCAATCAGATCGTCTTTGCGCAGGATCTCGCGCCCGGGCCGGAAGGGCCCGGTTTGTGATCCAACCCTGGGCGAGGGAGCCCGCGCGGGGTGCAGCGTTGCAGCCCGGTCTTTGGCGCTAGCGCTGCGAGCGCGGCGCCCCGCCGGCGAACTGCACAGCCTCGCGCGCGGCCTGCATCAAAGCCCCGGCCTTGTTGACCGTCTCCTGATACTCCGCCGCAGGGTCGGAATCATGGACCACGCCGCCGCCGGCCTGCACATAAAGCGTGCCGTCCTTGACCAACCCGGTGCGCAGCGCAATGCACACATCCATGTCGCCGGCGGCTGAAAAATACCCCACACCGCCGCCATAGACGCCGCGCTTTTCCTGCTCGAGCTCGTCGATGATCTCCATCGCGCGGATCTTGGGCGCGC
>JBCDDO010000502.1:0-2050 GCA_039180245.1 Pseudomonadota bacterium
CAGCGCCTCCAGATACCGGCAGATCGCCACGGTTTCCGTCAAGACTGTGCCATCGGCCAGCTCCAGGGCTGGCACATGATGCGTGCCGGCGCGGTCGCGGTAGCCGGGCTCTTTATGGGCGCCGGTCATGATCGTGACCTCGGTGACGGGAAGCGACAGCCCTTTCTCGTCCAGAAAAATCCGCACGCGCCGCGGATTGGGGGCTCGGGAGGTGTCGTACAGGCGGATCGGTTCCGGCAGATCGTTGGCGGGCTGGGCCAAGGCGGACTCCTTTCCCCGACAACCTGCCCGGTTCCCCGCGCGGCATCAACCCTGGCTTGTCCCATCGCCCGGGCTTGGTATAACGCCGGGACGCGAAGAGGGAGTGCCATGCTCAGCCAGCGGCATCTGTTGGGCATCGAGACGCTCAGCCCGGGCGATATCGCCACGATCCTCGATCTGGCCGACAGCTATGCGACCGGTCCACGGCGCGGCGCGGCTTTGACCGGCCACAGCCTGGTGACGATGTTTTTTGAGCCCTCGACCCGCACCCAGGCCAGCTTTGAGCTCGCCGGTCAGCGACTGGGTGCCGATGTGCTCAACATGTCCATGGCGACGTCTTCGCTCAAAAAGGGCGAAAGCCTGATCGACACGGCATTGACGCTGAACGCGATGCGCCCGGATCTTCTGGTGGTGCGGCATCCGGCCTCGGGCGCGGTGAACCTGCTGGCGCAAAAGGTCGATTGCGCGGTGGTCAATGCCGGCGATGGGCGGCACGAACACCCCACCCAGGCGCTGCTCGATGCGCTGACCATCCGCCGCCGCAAGGGCCGGTTGCAGCGCCTGACGGTGGCGATCTGCGGCGACATCGCCCACAGCCGGGTGGCGCGCTCCAACATCTTGCTGCTCGACAAAATGGAAAACCGGGTGCGGCTGATCGCGCCGCCCACGCTGATGCCTGCTGGCGTGGCCGAGTGGCGGGTCGAGGCGACCGACGATATGGAAGCGGGCCTTGAGGGCGCCGATGTGGTGATGATGCTGCGGCTGCAGCGCGAGCGGATGGATGGCGGGCTGATCCCGTCCGAGCGCGAGTACTACCACCGCTTCGGGCTCGATGAGGCAAAGCTCGCCCGCGCCAAGCCCGACGCCATCGTCATGCATCCCGGCCCGATGAATCGCGGGGTGGAGATCGACGGCACGCTGGCCGATGACATCAACCGCTCGGTTATTCAGGAGCAGGTCGAAATGGGGGTGGCGGTGCGCATGGCGGTGCTCGATCTGCTCGCGCAGGCCCCTCAGGGGGCGCGCTGATGTCCGGACCCGGTTCCAAACATGGCACCGATTCGGGCCCTGCGCCTGATGCCAAATCGGGCCACGCGGTTTGGACCGCCGAAAGGGCCGCAGAAGGTGCCGAAGAAGCGGCCCGCTGGGCGCCGCATCTGCAACCGGGTGAGCGGTTGCTGTGGTCCGGCCGCCCCGACCGGGCAGTGTATGTCCGGGCAGTACATGTCCGGGGGGTGCATGTCCGGGGGGTGCATATCCCGCTGGCGCGGCTGGTCCTGGCCGTCGTGTTGCCCTTTGCAACGCTCTATGCGATCCGCGTTTTCATCTCGGTGGGGTGGGACCCGTCCGATGCGCTGCTGGGTCTCATCATCGCCCTCTCTATGGTTCTTTGGATCCCCGGCACGATGCGCGAACTGCTGCGCCGCCGCATCAGCCGCTATGCCCTGACCGACCGCCGCGCCTTGCGCCATTGGCCGATCGTTGGGCCCACCCTCTCCAGCCGAAAGAACAGCCCCACAAGCGGAGTTGCGTTGGACGAAGCCGTTTGCGACACGCTCTACATCACTGATCTCAGGGCTGGGTTCACCGCCTTTGAGCGCATCGACCATGGCCGCGCGCTGATGCGCCTGATCATGGATGTAAAGGCGGGGCGGGCATGAGCCAAGATGCCCCTGACGGCCCATGGGCTGATCGCCTGGATCCCGGCGAGACGCTGCTTTGGTCCGGCCGGCCAAAGCCCGCATGGCCCGGGCTGCCCACGGTGCTGGCCGTTCCTGGCCTGCTTATC
>JBCDDO010000503.1:0-2043 GCA_039180245.1 Pseudomonadota bacterium
CATGCTGTCGGTGTCGACCGCAACGGCGATTTCCAGTCGGATGGTGCAGGGGTCGTTCTTCCTCGCCCAGTTGCACCGCGCCCGCAAGAACCTCATCTCGGGGCCGGCGGATTATCTGCCGTCGACGCTGCCGGTGCGCCCGCTGATCCGACCGGTGGCAAGTGCCGGCGAGCCGGCCGCGCTCGCCCGGCTGATCGCCAAGGGCAAGCATCTCGACGAGCATGATTCGCTTGCACATGCGCTGCCGATGTTCGGCGCCGGAACCGAGCCGGTTTTGCCCGTCACACGCTGTGGACAGGAGGGACCGGTGCCGATCGGCGTCCTGCATGAGGCCGATGCGCTGCGCAGCTTCAACCGCGCCCTGGCCGCGGCTGCGCGGGAGGAGCATTCTTAAACCGAACCCAACCAGAAACCGCGCATTCAGAGCGCGGCATCTGGCCAAGAGGCTGCGCGGCTATCCCCGCGCCGGCCTTGACGGCCCGCGTCAGCGCGCATTACCGATGGCCCATGCCGTTTGGAAGGCGTTTGTCGCATTTGATCGCCGCTCTGTTTGGGCTGGCTGGTGTGATGGCCTTTGCAGGGCCGTCGCGCGCAGATGCGCCGCTGGTGTTTGCCGATATTGCCCCGACCCACAGCCTGGTTTCCCGGGTGATGGAAGGGGTCGGCCGACCGCATCTCTTGATCCCGCGCGATGTGGATGCGGCAAGCTTTGAACTGAGCGCGCAAGACGCAGCGCGCCTGTCGCGGGCCAGTGTGGTCTTTGCCGTTGGCCGGGTGCTGAGCCCCGGCCTGAGCCGGCCGATGGCGCAGCTGTCACGCTCGGTCTATTTCGTGGAACTCTCCGAAGTGCCGGGGCTGCCGCTGCCAGGCACCATAGATGAGACGCGTCAGAGCCAGGTTCTGCAGCGGATCGACCCGCATTATTGGCTCAACCCGGAGGTGGCGCAGCATTGGCTGCCGGTGATTGCCGACGCGTTGGCCGAGCAGGATCCGGTGAATGCCGAGACGTTTCGGCGCAATGCGCTTCGCGCAGCCGAAGAGCTGGGCGGGATCAACAAGGCCATTGCCAACCGGATGCGGCCGCTGCGCGAGCTGGGCTATTTTGTGCCCAACAGCAGCTTTACGCATTTTGAGCATGCCTATGGGCTGCGACGGCTGGCGCTCACCCAACCCGATGTGCTGGCCGATCTGCAGGATCTCGACACGCTGCGCGCCCAGGGCCTGGTGTGCATCTTCCTGCCGCCCGACGCGCTGACCTCGCCGCTGGCCGAGGCGCTCACCCGGCGCGGCGTGCGCATTGGCGGGCTCGATCCGCTGGGCGCGGGGCTTGAGCTTGGACCGAATCTCTACCCGCGTCTGATCGGGCGCGCGGCCGAGAGCTTCGTGCGCTGCTTGGGCGGCGATGGGCCCGGCGTGGCCGACTGATCCCGTGCATCGGCGCGACCGGGCGTCGCGGATTGGTGCCGCAGGTGTCGGTTGCGGCAAACCCACCCCGGCTTTCGGCCGTTAGCCTTGGCAGATCACAGGGAGGATGTCTCAGATGATCAATGCCACGCGCAAACGCCATGGCGGGCGGGCCGGCAACACGCGGCGCAGTGGCCGCACCGCGATTGCGCAGCTCGATTGGGAGTTGCCCACACTCACCGATGCGCCGACCGAGCCGTTGGATGCTGAGGGCGTGCAGGCAATCGACGACGCCGCCATGCGTGTGCTGGAAGAAATTGGCATCCTCTTTCTCAACCGAGAGGCGCGCGAGATTTTAGCCGCGGCCGGTGCTGCGGTCGATCACGACACCTTCAATGTGCGAATGGACCGCGAAATGGTGCGGGAATATCTCGCGCATGCCCCGGCCAGCTTTGACATCGTCCCGCGCAATCCCGACCGGCGCATCACCATTGGTGGGCGCACGATCACTTTTGGCAATGTCAGCTCGCCGCCCAATTGCTCGGATCTCGACCGCGGCCGGCGGGTGGGCGACCGCGAGAGCTTTCGCGACTTCATTCGCTTCAGCCAATACTTCAACTGCATCCATTTTTGCGGCGG
>JBCDDO010000504.1:0-2030 GCA_039180245.1 Pseudomonadota bacterium
GACATCGCCCGCCATGGCTGGATGGCGCCCTTTGCGCTGGCGCTGCTCTCGGCGGGCCTCGCGCTGTTCTGGGTGCCGGCGTTCTGGCTGACCGGGCGGCTGCGCCGCGCGGGTCTGGCCAGCGGGCCAGTGAGCGTCGCGCTCTTTCTGGCCGGCCTGCTGACGCTGATGGAATATGGGCGCACCCATCTGCTCACCGGGTTTCCCTGGGCGCTGCCCGCCTATGCCTGGGTGGAGACACCGCTCGCGCAGCTCGCCGCCCTGGCCGGGCCGCATATGCTGGGCTTTGTCACGCTGCTGGCGGCCGGTGCGCTGGCTGCGCTGCCGCATCGCGGCGGCGGGCGCGTGGTGGCCCTGGCCGGGTTGGTGCTGCTCGCCGCCGGTTGGGGCTGGGGCAGCTGGCGGCTGGGCCAGCCGGTGCCCGATCGCGCCGATGGGTTGGTGGTGCGGGTGGTCCAGCCCAACGCCGCCCAGCACGAGAAATGGCAGCCGAGCCTTTTTGAGACCTTCCTGCAGCGCCAACTTGCCGCAACCGCCGCTGCGCCGTCGGGCACAGCACCGCCCGACGTCGTGATCTGGCCTGAAACCGCGCTGCCCTGGTTCGTCGATGCCGAGCCCGAGCTGCGGGCCCAGATCGCTGCGGCGGCCAATGATGCCGAGGTGATCCTGGGCGCGCGAAGGGTCGTGAACGGCGCGTGGTACAACACGCTTTTGGTGCTGGGACCCGGCGGCAAGGTGCTGAGCGTCTATGACAAACGCCACCTCGTGCCGTTTGGCGAATACATCCCCCTGCACGGGCTTTTAGGGCGGATGGGGCTGGGCAGCTTGACCGGCGGTCGGTTCACCCCCGGCAGCGGCCCGCGGGTTCTGGCAGCCCCCGGCGTTCCGGCCTTCTTGGCTTTGATTTGCTATGAGGCGATCTTTCCGCACCAGATGCAGGCCGCAACCCACCCGGATTGGCTGGTGCAGATCACCAATGACGCCTGGTTTGGCTCATCGGCCGGTCCCTATCAGCATTTCGCGCAGGCCCGCATGCGCGCGATCGAGCAGGGCCTGCCGCTGGCCCGCGCCGCCAATACCGGGATATCGGGCATCATCGGGCCGATGGGCCGGGTGATCGCCAGCAAACCGTTGCTGACCGAGGGCCATGTCGATGCCGTGTTGCCGGCACCGCTGCGGCCGACGTTGTACGCCACCACCGGCGATACGCCTTGGATCCTGTTCATCCTCGCAGTGCTTGTGACGGGCGTCACAGTGCGTTTACGAAACAGTTCGCTTAACCCTCGCAGATCGTTCAGTAAAAGTTGACGTATCGTCCCGCTCGCGTATAAGGGCCGCCACGGGGCGGATATTTTATGACCCTTATGTGACAGGGATTTCCGGGCTAGGCCCGTTGTGTGTGTAGAGTGTGCGAGGTGTTGCTGTGATGATGACGGATCCAAATCCGGTCGACGTTCATGTCGGCCGCCGCCTGAAAATGCGCCGTATGATGATTGGCATGAGTCAGGAAAAGCTTGGCAATGAGCTTGGTCTGACATTCCAGCAAATCCAAAAATACGAAAAGGGTGTGAACCGCATCGGCGCAAGCCGTTTGTACGATGTGGCACGCGCGCTTGGCGTGAACGTTCAGTACTTTTTTGAGGATCTGCCGGAAACCGGCCCGTCGCAGGGCTTTCAGCTCGACGACAAGCGCGCGGTGATGGAATGCCTGAACAGCCCCGAAGGGTTGGCCCTGATCACCAGCTTTTCCACAATCAGCGACGCGGCCACCCGGCGGCGGATTGTCGATCTGGTCCGAACCCTGGGCACCGATGAGGCAGCCCGCAGCGGAAAGCCGCGCTGACCCTGGGCCGGGGACCGACCCGACGCACCTGACCCGGCGCAAGTAACGCGGCGCAAGTAACCCTGCGCAAGTAACATGACGCAGATAACATGGCGCAACTGACGCTGTGCAACTGTGGCGGCGCCTGCCGGGCTGCCGCCACATTCACGAGCGACCTGGCAGATAGGAACGGCAGATTGACGAAGGC
>JBCDDO010000505.1:0-2025 GCA_039180245.1 Pseudomonadota bacterium
ATCTTTTCGACAGCATCGCAGCGCAAGCCCATGCGTTTGGGATTTTGGGCCATGGTTTTACCTATGGCGGGCATCCGGTCGGGGCGGCGGTCGCGCTCGAAACACTGGCGATCTATGAGGAGCTGGATCTGCCGGCGCATGTCCAAACCCTGGGTGCGCATCTGGACCGCGCGCTCGACCCGCTGCGCAGCCTGCCCGGGGTTGCCGAGATCCGCCGCGCCGGGTTGCTGGCCGCTGTTGAAATGCACAGCGACACGCGCTTGGGTGAAGAGATCGGGCGTCGCGTTGTGGCCGAGGCCGAGACGCGCGGCGTCTTCTTTCGGGCCATCGGACCGGTGGTCGCCGTCAGCCCGCCCTATATCGTCACAGAAACGGACATTGCCATGCTGGGCCGCGTTCTACAGGAGAGCATCTCGGCTGCGCTCGGCTGAGGCTTGTCACTGCGGGGCAGATCGGCGATGGAGAGCGCGTCATGTCGGCAGGTGCAAAACAGAGCAAGGCGGCGGCGCGCGCGCAGGATGAGCTGGGCTGGACGACCCGCGTTCTGGCCGTGCTTGGCGTGGTCTTTGCCGCCAGGCTGGCCTTCAATGCGCTGGAATTGATCCCGGTTCACTTCGACGAGGCACAGTACTGGACCTATGGCAATGAGCCGGGCTGGGGCTATTACTCCAAACCGCCGCTCAGCGCCTGGATGATCCGCGTGGCGACGGATCTGTTTGGCGACACGCTTTTTGCGCTGCGGCTGTGGATGCCGATTGTGCATTGCTGGATCGCCTGGTTGATCTTTGCCGTCGGGCGCCGGCTTTACGATGGGCGGACCGGGTTCTGGGCCGCGCTCGGCTACACGCTCGCCCCCGGGGTGACGACCTCGACCGGGCTGATGACAACCGATCCGCCCATGATGATGGGCTGGGCGCTTGCCTTTTATGCGCTGAGCCGGGTTCTGACGCCTGCCAGAGGGCGGTCGGCCAACGCCGCCGAGCCGTGGATCTGGTGGATCGTTCTGGGCGCCGCCCTGGGCGCGGGCATGCTCGGCAAATACACCATCGCGGCCTTTGCCGGCGGCGCTCTTGGCTATGCGCTGGTCTCGCGCGAAACGCCGCTTCGGCGCAACGCGGTGCGGGGCGCCGCGCTTGCCGCGCTGTCTGGGCTCGTGGTGCTGTCGCCGCATCTGATCTGGCTTGCCGGCAACAGCTTTGTCTCGGTCACCCATCTGGCCGAGAATGCCGAGCAGTCGGGCGGCATCACCCCGTTGGGTCTGCCGGAGTTTCTGGGCGCGCAAGCCGGGGTGATCGGGCCGGTCTTTCTGATCGCCATTTTCGCGGCGTCCTGGCCGCTGGCGCAGCGCCGCGGCGACTGGCGCTGGCGGTTCCTCGCCTGGCTGACCCTGCCGCTTTTGCTGGCGATGTGCGTGCAGTCGCTCAGCGGCGGCGCCAACGCAAACTGGGCAGCCCCCGCCTACATCGCCGGCGCCCTTCTTGCCGCCCAATGGCTGATCTCGCAGGGCTGGCGACGCGGTCTTCTGTTTCAGGCCGGCAGCGGCGTGCTGGCCGCCGTTCTTCTTTGGAGTGCGGCCGCGCTCTATTCGGGATATGCAACCGATCTGCCCCGCCTGCCCGACCCCTACAAGAAAATGCGTCTGGGCGAGATTGTGTGTGAAACCGTCGTCACCGCCATGGAGGAGACCGGTGCCGAAATCATCCTGTCGAGCAGCCGCGGGCGGCTGGCGGAATGTTCCTGGACGGCGGGGCTGTCGCCCGGCCAAATCCAGGTCTGGAACCCTGCCGGGCGCATCGCCAACCATTATGAGATGACCTCCAGTCTGACGATTGCGCAGACGGCGCCGATGATCCTGGTCGAGCTTGGGTCAGCGGCGCCCCAGATCGCCGCGCGATTCGAGCGGGCCGAGCCGATGCTGGCGGGCGAGGCGGTCACGCATTTGGACCGTGCCTATCCCTATCAGGTTTGGCTGGTCGAGGGGTTTCGCGGCTACGCGGACTGACCCGCAAGACCGCAGGCGGCGCA
>JBCDDO010000506.1:0-2010 GCA_039180245.1 Pseudomonadota bacterium
ATCGAGATGCTCGCCCCGGCAAAGGGCCTGACCGGCCGCCCCGGCGTGCGGGTGATGCAGGGCTGCCGCCAGGTGACCTATGTGCAGCTCGTCTTTGCACGGCACGAGATTGTGCTCGCCGAAGGCGCGCCGAGCGAAAGCTTTTTCCCTGGCCCTTATGCGATCACCGCCTGCGACCGCGACACGCGCCGGGAGCTTGCCGAGATTTTCCCCTCGCTCGCCATAGGCGAGCCGCCCGCGCCTGCCCGGCCGCTGCTGCGCGTCGGCGAAGCCCGGCGGATGGCAAGGCGGGAACAAGAGGCACTGTCAGAGGTCGTCTGAACCGCTCCTGATCGGGACCCACAGCACCGGGCCCGCCCTGCCACCGACTGCGCTGCGCGCTTGGCCGTCGACGGACGGGGCGCTAAACTGCGCGCGCCATGATCGCTCGTGCATTCTCACTCCCATCTGGCTTGTGCCTCGATTGCGGCGAAGCCCTGGCACCCGCAGCGCCTGGAGAGCGGTGTCCGGCCTGCGGCTCGCCGCGGCGGATTGCGCATCCGGAGCTGCATGGGCTGAGCATCGCCCATATCGACTGCGACGCCTTCTATGCGGCCGTGGAAAAGCGCGAGGATCCGTCGCTGGCCGACCGGCCGGTGATCGTTGGCGGCGGCAATCGCGGCGTTGTGTCGACCGCCTGCTACATCGCCCGGATCAGTGGCGTCCGGTCGGCCATGCCGATGTTCAAGGCGCTCAAGCTCTGTCCGGACGCGGTGGTGCTGAAACCGCGCATGGCGCTCTATGTCGAGGTCAGCCGCGCCATTCGCGACCAGATGGAAACGCTGACGCCCAGCATCCAGCCGCTGTCGCTTGACGAGGCGTTCCTGGATCTCACCGGCACCGAACGGCTGCACAGGGCCAGCCCAGCACAGATGCTGGCGCGGCTGTTGAAACGGATCGAAGCCGAAATCGGGGTAACCGCTTCGGTCGGCCTCTCGCATAACAAGTTTCTGGCAAAGCTCGCCTCCGAGCTGGACAAACCGCGCGGCTTTTCGGTGATCGGACAGGCCGAAACGCTGGAGAGACTCGCGCCAATGCCGGCTCGGGCGATCTTTGGGGTCGGCCCTGCCTTCGGCGCGGCCCTTGCCCGGGACGGGATTCACACGCTGGCCGATATCCGGGCGCGGGGCGAGACGGCCCTTATGCGCCGCCATGGCAGCGGCGGGCAGCGACTCTGGCATCTCGCCCATGGGCGCGACACCCGGCCGGTTGAGCGCGACGCCGCGATCAAGAGCATTTCGCACGAAACCACCTTTGAGACCGATCTGAGCGACGCCGAACTGCTCGACGCCCATCTTTGGCGACTGGCCGAGATGGTCGCCGACCGGGCCAAGGCGCGCGGTCTTGGCGGCGAGACGGTGGCGCTGAAGCTGCGGCGGGCGGATTTCCGAATTTTGAGCCGTCGCGTCACTCTGCCCACGCCCACCCAGCTGACGCGGCGCATCCACGCCGCCGCGGCCGATCTTTTGCGCCGCGAGCTGGCCGCGGGCCCGTTTCGGCTGATCGGCGTGGGTCTGTCAGGGTTGCTGCCCGAGGCCGCGGTCGATCGCAGCCACGATCTTTTGCGCCCCGATGACCAGAAACATGCCGAGGCCGAGCGGGCAACCGACCGGATCCGGGCCAGGTACGGTCCAAAGGCCATTCTGTCCGGCCGGGCGATTCGGTAGGGCTCTGAGCAAACCCTGCCGGCCAAATAAGCAGGTTGCTTCATTTGCGCATCTTGCATGATCATCTCGCGCACAGGCTTTTGCTGCAGCGCACCATGGTCAATGCAGGAATCTTTACCCTCGGTAAAATCTTTTTGTCATTAAAAACAGGTATTTACGTGAAAAATGCTTTGCATGAATACGATTTGTTACAGCTCAGGCGAAAGCTTTCGCTGGTGTTTGTTGCGATGCGACATAAACTCAATCCAGCGATGCTTTTGCATCGCCGCCCTTCTTGGGCGTTTCCTCCCTAGACTTGGGCCGC
>JBCDDO010000507.1:0-1989 GCA_039180245.1 Pseudomonadota bacterium
CGCAGGCGCCGCAGCTCACGCAATCGGAGGAGAAGAAATCGTCCGACAGCACCCCGGGCGAGACGCGGCTGTCAAAGCCCCGCCCTTCGATGGTCAGCGCAAAGGTGCCCTGCACCTCCTCACAGGCCCGCACGCAGCGCGAGCAGACGATGCATTTTGAAGGGTCATAGTCGAAATAGGGGTTCGACTGGTCGATGGCAGCCTTAGAGGTCGCGTCGAAATGGTTCTCGCCGGCCATGCCATAGCGCACCTCGCGCAGTCCGACCTGGCCGGCGGTGTCCTGCAGTTCGCAATCGCCATTCGCCCCGCAGGTGAGGCAATCGAGCGGATGGTCGGAGATGTAGAGCTCCATCACCCCGCGGCGCAGCTTGGCGAGCCGGGCGTTCTGGGTGGTGACCTGCATGCCCGCGCGCACCGGGGTGGTGCAGGAGGAGGGGGTGCCGCGCACGCCTTCGATCTCCACCAGGCACATCCGGCAGGAGCCCCAGCTTTCCAGCATATCGGTGGCGCAGAGCTTGGGGATCTCGCGGCCGATCTCGGCGGCGGCGCGCATCACGCTGGTGCCCTCGGGCACCGTAACCTGCTGACCGTCGATGAACAGCGTCACCGGCGCGCCGTCGCGCTTTTTGGTGCCCAGATCGGGGATCGGGTGAAAGGTCATGGGCCTTACTCCGCAGCGACGCGCGGGGCGCGGTCGAAATCTTCGGGAAAGAGGCGGATCGCCGACATCACCGGCATTGGGGTCAGCCCGCCCATGGCGCAAAGCGAGCCGTCGCGCATCACTTCGGCGAGGTCTTCGATCAGCGCGATGTTGCGCGCGACGTCCTCGCCACGCAGGATCTTCTCGACCGTTTCCTTGCCGCGGATCGCGCCCAGTCGGCAGGGGGTGCATTTGCCACAGCTTTCGATCTCGCAGAACTCGAAGGCAAAGCGGGCCATCCGTGCCATATCGACGGTGTCGTCGAAGACCACGATGCCGCCATGGCCCAGCATCGCGCCCGCTTCGGCCAGATCCTCATAGGTCATCGGGGTGTCGAGCATCGCCGCCGAGACATAGGCGCCCAAGGGCCCGCCAAGCTGGACCGCGCGCAGCGGCCGGCCGGTGGCGGTGCCGCCGCCGAACCCCTCGATCAGGTCGCGCAAGCTGACCCCAAAGGCCTTTTCGACCAGCCCGCCCCGGGCGATGTTGCCGGCAAGCTGAAAGGGCTGGGTGCCAGTCGATTTGCCCAAGCCGTAATCGCGGTAAAACGCAGCCCCCCGCGCCAAGATCGTTGGGACCGAGGCGAGTGTCAGCACATTATTGACCAGGGTCGGGCGGCCATGCAGCCCCGAAATCGCCGGGATGGGCGGCTTCGCGCGCACCGTGCCGCGGCGGCCCTCCAGGCTTTCCAGCATCGAGGATTCCTCGCCGCAGATATAGGCGCCGGCGCCGCGGCGGACCTGCAGATCGAAACCGTCAAGCCAGCCCGCCTCCGCCATGATCGCGATGGCCGCACGCATGCGGGCGATGGCGGTGGGGTATTCCGAGCGGATATAGATGTAGCCTTGCGCGGCGCCGGTGGCGCGGGCCGCAATCGCCATGCCTTCGATCAAGAGGAACGGGTCGCCCTCCATCACCATACGGTCGGCAAAGGTGCCGCTGTCGCCCTCATCGGCGTTGCAGCAGATGAATTTGGGGCCCGATTGCGCGGCCACCTGCTGGCGCACCGTGTTCCATTTGATGCCGGCGGGAAACCCCGCCCCGCCGCGGCCGCGCAGGCCGCTGTCGAGCACGGTCTGGCAGATCGCCTCCGGGTCCATCGCCGTCGCCGCGCGCAAGCCAGCAAGCCCGCCATGCGCTTCGTACTCGGCAAGGCTTAGTGGCTGGGTGATGCCGGCACGGGCGAAGATCACCCGCTCCTGGTTCTTCAGATAGGGAAGATCGTCGATCAGCCCCAGCGCGTGATCCTCCAACCGCTCGCCCGGGGCGATGGGGCCAAAGCCGAGCCG
>JBCDDO010000508.1:0-1987 GCA_039180245.1 Pseudomonadota bacterium
CCGGCCCGAACAGCTCCGACAGAGCACCGCAAGACCGTTGATGGTGATGCCTGCGGCCAGCACCTCGGCCCGGGCGGTCTCGATCGGGGGGCCGTACCAATTATTGGCGCTGTCGGCGGAAAAATCGATGACCCGGCGCAGCCCGTCATAGGCATTCGCCTCGATCATGCCTTTGGCAAAAAGCAGCGCCGAGCCGATCGCATTGCGGCCATAGGCGCGCCGCGGCGGGACCATGAGCGCCTCGGCAAAAGCCGCCGCATCGGCTTCGTCGGACACGACAGACCAGTTGACCACGATGTCCTGCGAGCGATCGTCGCCCCATTCGACATAGGTCAGGGCAACGCGGCCCAAAAGCCCGCTTTCGATGGCCCGGATAACCGAGGGATCGGTGATCGCACGCGCATAGCCCTCGCGCTGAAACAGGATTTCGGCGGTGTCGATCGAGCCTGTGGCATCGGCCAGCAGCACAAGTTCAAGATCGACCTCCTGGTCGAGCTCATGGTCGTCGGCGCCCGCGGTCAGCGGCAGCAGAAGGACAAAAAGAACAAGCTGGGCGAGACGTCTCATACGGCGATGGCCTCCAAGCCGTGAGTGTGGCAAGGGAAGCCTAGAGTGCGGGCCGTGGCCAGACAAGCTGCGCCCGGGTCACGGAAAGGGGAGGGTCTGAGCAGTGCCGGGTTCGACCAGCGCGCACCCGCAGCGACCGCTGGTTGCGGTGTTTTGCATTCTGGTCGGGGTGTTTTGCATCAGCCTCAACGACATGCTGATCAAACATCTGTCGACCGACTTGCCGCTGCACCAGATCGTGTTTGTTCGCTCGGCCATCGGCATTGCCTTCAGCCTTGTCATTTTACAGTTCGAGGGCGGATTGCGAGCGCTGCGCACGGGCCGGTCGGGTCTGCTGGCGCTGCGCGGTCTGTTGCTTGTGGCTGCCAATCTCACCTATTTTGCAGCACTTGCCGCCCTGCCTCTGGCCGATGCGACGGCGCTGTTTTTTGCAGCCCCGCTTTTCATCACGCTTCTGGCCGTGCCGTTTCTGGGCGAGCGTGTCGGGCCGCGCCGGCTGATCGCGGTTCTGGTCGGGCTGGTCGGGGTGATCGCCATGCTGCGCCCGGGCGCAGCAGCGCAGGCGGCGCCCGACCGGCTGATCCTGCTTCTTCCAGTGGTGGCGGCCCTTGCCTATGCCGGGGTGCAGATCCTGACCCGGTTTCTGGCCGCGGCCGCGCCTGCCTCGGTTCTGGCGATCCATATTCAGCTCAGCTTTCTTGCAATGGGGGCGCTCTTTTGGGCGGTCGCCGGCGATGGGCGGTTCGCGCAGGACATCGACAATCCCAGCCTGCAATTCCTGCTGCGCGCCTGGGTCTGGCCCGAGCCTGCGGCCACGGCACTGCTGGCGTTGATCGGCGGCCTGTCGGCGATTGTGGCCTATACATTGTCGCAGGCCTATCGGCTTGGCGATGCAGCCCTTGTCGCGCCGTTCGAATACATCGCCCTGCCGCTTGCCATCTTGTGGGGCTGGCTCATTTTTGCCGATCTTCCGGGGGTGTGGGTCTGGCTGGGCGCGGCGCTGATCGCAGGGTCCGGCGCCTTTGTCTTTTGGCGCGAGGCGCAGATTTCGCGGGCTGCCCGCGTGCAGGCGCCCAAAACGCAAGACGTTCCCACGCGGCTGCCCAGACGTTAAGCTCACGTATCAACGATAAGGACCCCTGCAATGACCCACGCTCTGAGCGCGCGCGAGATGCTGGCGCAGCTTGTCGCCTTTCCCACCGTTTCGCGCGACAGCAATCTGGAGCTGGTGGCGTATGTGGAGCGCTATTTGGACGGGCTGGGGGTGGCGAGCCACCGAGTGCCCAGTGCGGACGGCAAAAAGGCCAATCTCTATGCCATGGTTGGGCCAGCCGTGCCGGGCGGTGTGGTGCTGTCGGGGCATACCGATGTCGTGCCGGTCGACGGGCAGGACTGGTCACGCGACCCGTGGACGCTCGTC
>JBCDDO010000509.1:0-1987 GCA_039180245.1 Pseudomonadota bacterium
CCCGGCCTCGCCCCGCAATCCGAGATCGCCGAGCCATCCGAGATCGCCGCGCCCGCCGAAATCGCTGAGATCGCCGCGCCCGCCGGGCCTGGCAGCGCCGCGGACAGCCCGTCCGGTGCGCTGCGCGACCCGCGCCATGCCGGGCTGGGCTGGCGGCTCTTGACCGACGCGCCGGTGGCTGCGCTGGACAAGCTGGACGCTGCGGCGGGCGATTTGACCGGCTATGACGAACTGCGCATCGGGCTGGGGGTGCCGGCAACGGGTGCGGAGCTGCGCGCCGACGAGACCTTTATCCTGGAGGCCGGGTTCGAGCGGTTTCACGGCGTCGATTTCAAGAAGGGCTGCTATGTCGGCCAGGAGGTCACGGCGCGCATGAAGCACAAGACCGAGCTGCGCAAGGGGCTTGCGCTGGTTGCGGTATCGGGCGACGCGCCGCCGGGAACGCCGGTCACTGCTGGCGAGCGTCCGGCCGGCACGCTGTTTTCCGTCGCCGGCGAAATCGGCCTGGCGCATCTTCGGTTTGATCGGGCGAACGGCCCGCTTCAGGCCGGGACAGCGGAGCTGCGGCTGATCGAGCGGCTTTGACCTGCCCCAGCCTGGCGGGGCGCCCGGGCTGGCACCGCCCTCTGGCCCGGTTCGCACCCTTGCCTGGCATCGCCAACCGGCTGACACCATCGCCCACGAATTGGCACCGACGCTGGCATCGCCCTCAAGCCGGGATCGCCCTTTGGATGGCTGGACGAGCTGGGCGCGGCCCTCAGGCCGGGGTCGGCGCGACGCTGCCGGTCAAAATGCCGCCAAAACGCTCATAGATCTCGCCATTTGCGGCCATGATCGAGCCTGTCTCCAGCGGCTCGCCCTCGGCAAGGCTGCCCACCAGCCCGCCGGCCTCGCGCACCAGGATCAGCCCGGCGGCAATGTCCCACAGGTTGAGCTTGCGCTCCCAAAACCCGTCGAACCGGCCCGCGGCGACCCAGGCCAGGTCGAGCGCGGCCGACCCCATCCGCCGAACCCCGGCGCATTGCGGAAGCAGGCGGGACAGGTCAGCAAGCGTGCCGGGCAGATCGCCGATCGTGGCAAAGGGGATGCCGGTGCCAAAGACGCAGGCCGAAAACTCGCGCCGCCCCGACACCCGCAGACGCCGGTCGTTCACCCAAGCGCCCTGGCCTTTCTCGGCCACGAACATCTCGTCCTTGACCGGATCATAGACCACGCCGATCACGATCTCGCCCTTATGTTCCAGCGCGATCGAGATCGACCAATGCGGCATGCCGTGCAGGAAATTGGTCGTGCCGTCGAGCGGATCGACGATCCAGCGCCGGGTGGGATCTTTGCCGGGGGTCTCGCCGCCTTCCTCGCCCAGCCAGCCATAGGCGGGACGCGCGCCCAAAAGCTCCTCGCGCAGAACCTTTTCCGAGCGCAGATCGGCCTTCGAGACGAAATCGCCGGCCGATTTCACCGACACTTGCAGGTTCTCCACCTCGCCGAAATCGCGCACCAGACCCCGCGCGGCGCGGCGCGCGGCCTTGATCATGATGTTGAGTGTGGGCGATGCGGTTGACATCTGGATGGGACCGCCGGGCGCGTCAGGCGCGCTCGACATACTCCATGGTCTCGGTCGACACGACAATTGCCTCGCCCTGGCCCACAAAGGGCGGCACGGTGATGCGCACGCCATTGTCCAACAGCGCGGGCTTGAAGCTGTTGGCGGCGGTCTGTCCCTTGACCACCGGCTCGGTCTCTTCAACCATGCAGGTGACCTTCTCGGGCAAGGTCATGCTCAGCGCTTCGGTTTCGTAATATTCGATCTGACAGGTCATCCCATCCTGCAGAAACGGCCGCCGCTCACCCAGAATATCGGAAGGCAATTCAATCTGCTCAAAGCTCTCATTGTCCATAAAGACCAGCATCCCGTCATTTTCATAAAGGAATTGCTGGTCCTTTTGCTCCAGCCGCACGCGTTCGACCTTGTCGGCCGAGCGGAACC
>JBCDDO010000510.1:0-1982 GCA_039180245.1 Pseudomonadota bacterium
AGATGCCTGGGTCATCATTTTCTGGCGGGGAGTCGCGGCGGCAGGCTTTACCATCGGTTATCTGTTGATCCGGGGCCGGCTCGGCGCCGAATGGCGCGAGATGGGCGGGCCCGGCTGGCTGGTGGCCGTGATATCTGCCGCGGGGACTTCCGCCTTCATTCCCGCCTTCAAGCTTACGACCATCGCAAATGTCGCCATGATCTATGCGACCGCGCCGTTTCTTGCTGCCGTGATTGCCTGGATCGCGCTGCGCGAGCGGCCGAAACCGGTTGTCGTGGTCGCGAGCCTGCTGGCCTTTGCCGGGGTCTGCCTGATTGTGGGCGGGCCGTCGCAGGGAGGCAGTAGAACCGGCGATCTGCTCGCCCTGTTCATGACGCTGATGATGGCGGGCACGATGGTGGTCTATCGGCGCTGGCCCGCGACACCTGCGGCTTTGCCATCAGCCATCGCGTGCCTTTTGCTATCGCCGCCCGCGCTGATCTTTTCGGCGCCGTTTGCGGTCGATCTCGGGCAAATGCCGGCCCTCGCCGGGTTCGGGCTGGTCTTTGCGTTGGCATCGGTCCTGTTGTCGGAGGGGTCGCGGCGCCTGCCTGCGTCGGAGACCGCGCTGCTGAGCGCGCTCGAGACCCCCTTTGCCCCGGTGCTGGCCTGGCTGGTGCTGGCCGAAATTCCGGCAACCATGTCCCTGATGGGCGGCGCGGTGATCCTGGCCGCCGTCTTTGGCGCCCAGCTGGTGCAAATCACCGGGCGTCGCCGATAGGTGGCCTATTCGATGCCGTAATAGAGCGCCTGCACATGCTCTGCCTCGGCAAAGAACAGCCAGCGCAGGGCGAGCATTCCGGCGACATGGCAGATCAGGGCCAGGACCAGAGCCCAGGCCCCCAGCCCCAGTGCGAGCAAGGCCAGAACGAACGGCAGGACAAAGCCCAGCAACGCGCCGAGCCAGCGCAGCTGATAGGCCCGGGCACGCGCGACCTTGTAGGCCATTTCGTGAAGCAGGTAGTTCCCGCCCGTATGCGGCCCTTCGAACAGGCGCACGCCGCCCGGCCGCCCCAGACCGGTGGCCGATGCGATCGTCGAGCCGTCGACCGAGCGTTTTGCCCCCGCCGCCTGGGTCTGCCACCAGACCGCAATCGCCGCGGCGAGGATCAGCACGGGCAAAATCTGCCATAGCCCATGGTCGTCGCCCGCCAGCGCTTGCGCCATCCGGCAGGCGAGAAAGCCACCCGCCAGTCCCAGAACAACAAACAGCACCGGCGTCGGGGTTGCCGACCAGCGCGGCACAGCCCGTATCTGGGCATAGATCATCGCGGTCGCGTATACCGTCGCCGCCGCGAGCGCCGCTGCAAGCCACCCGAGGCCCCAGAAACGCACGCCCCAGAACACCCACGCGGCGGCATAGAGCAAAAAGACCGCCATGGCGGCGAGCATCAGACACCCTTCACGGCTGAGCCAGGATGATCGCCACTGGCTGAACGCCCGCCAGGCATTGGATGGCTTTGCCAGATGCAGGGTCGAACAGGCCCCGCCGATGCCGGTGACGGCAAGCGCCAGCAGGGCCGCGCCCATGC
The DNA here is from genome assembly GCA_039180245.1 of Pseudomonadota bacterium. Lineage (GTDB taxonomy): Bacteria > Pseudomonadota > Alphaproteobacteria > Rhodobacterales > Rhodobacteraceae > J013. The sequence goes on from JBCDDO010000510.1 coordinate 1,572, forward strand.
CGAACGCCGGGTCATCGGACCCGAGCCCAAGACCCAGCCACACCATCAGGCCAAGCCCCAGACCGCTGAGAACGGTAAAGAAAATGATCGAGGGCGCCGGATGCATCAGCCGATCCTTTCCAGCGCCTTGTCAAGCCAGCCGAGGAACCCTTTCGCCTCGGGCTCGGCCAGCGAGGCGAGATTGACCGGCCCGGTTTCATGCGCGTCGCGAGGACGTGGGGGCAGATAACGATTGACCGGTTTGGTTCCCTGCTCCGGCATCAGGCCGTATCCGCCGCGTTCGGCGACGATCTCGCTGACCTCGCTGTCGGGGTCGCCCAGATCGCCAAAATGGCGGGCACCGGCCGGGCAGGCCCTGACACAGGCGGGCACGCGGTCTTCCTCGGGCAGGTTTTCGTTATAGATGCGATC
>JBCDDO010000511.1:0-1981 GCA_039180245.1 Pseudomonadota bacterium
CTGCCTTTTGGCCGGACGTTTGGCCGCCGCACAGATGACCAGTTTGCGGCCTGAGAACCGGCCAGCTGTCCCGAAAGCGCTGTTTGAGCACCTCCGCCGGCGGAGAGGCCATCAACTGTTCAGAAGCACCACTCCGGCTCGCCGCAAACAAGGCGACTGGTCGGCAACAAACACACCGGCGGAAGTGGCCGGCGGCGCGCCAACACCACCGGAAAAAAACGCGGGAAACAGACAATGCTTAATGCTGAGCAAAAACACTCAGTGGCAAATGAGCAGGTGTGAAAAACGTGTGTCAATCAGTATTTCCCATTTCAGATTGACTTCAGCCTCTGCCGCCCGGCTGCCCGCCGCGGCCCGACCGCCCGCGTCTGGTGGCGGCCATTGACGCTGCGTTTCAGCTCAACAATGGCCGGCCTGTGTAGCCTTTTACGGCGGCGGCGCGGAGCGCGGGGAGGGCAGCGGTGACGGAGTCGGCCGGGGCTTCTCGGCAACTGTAAACAAACGCAGCCGCTGAAGCGGGGATCATCGACATGTATTCCGTCTCGATCCGCTCCAGATCGAGCGGGAAGAGATCGGCGCGGAAGCTCTCCGGCACGCCATGCGCAAACCGGGCCGGCGCGCCCTGCTCATAGGGCCCCAGGATCCAGCCGCCGCGCTCCTCACGCACATACCACTTGGCATCGGCATCGCGCAGCACCGGATGTTCGGGCTGCTCGGCGCGCCAGTCGACCAGCGCAGGGTCAGGCTCGGTTACGATATACTGATGCTCGACCGGGATCGCTGGGATCTTGATGCCAAGCAGGTGCGCTGTCCGCTGGGCGTGGTTGCCCGTGGCCGTCACCACATGCTCGGCGCGGATCTCGAAACCCTCCGCACTGGGTTCCAGATTGCCGCCGCGTTCACCCATGATGCGGCCCGAGACGATCCACTCCGACCCGGTCCAGCGATACCCGTCGACCTGGGCGCGGCGCACGATCTCGGCCCCGAGCTGTCGTGCGCCCTTGGCCATGGCCTGGGTGACATCGGCAGGGTTGATATAGCCATCGGTGGGATGAAAGATCGCGCCCTCAAGGTCCTCGGTCCGCACCAGGGGCCAGCGCTCGCGGATCTGCGCGCCGGTCAGCCACTCAAACGGGATGCCCACCGTCTCGGCGGTCGAGGCATAAAGCATGTACTCATCCATGCGGGCGCGCGTCTGGGCCATGCGCAGATTGCCGACCACGGAAAAGCCGGGGTTGAGCCCGGTCTCGGCCTCGAGCCCTTTATAGTATTTCACGCTGTAATCATGGATGTGGCTGGTCGCATAGGACATGTTGAAGAGCGGCAGCAGGCCCGCTGCGTGCCAGGTGCTGCCCGACGTCAGCTCATCGCGCTCCAACAGCACCGTCTCCCAGCCTGCCTTGGCCAGATGATAGGCGATCCCACAGCCGACAGCCCCGCCACCGACCACAACGACCCGGGCTTGCGATTTCATGATGCCGCCTCCCTGCGAACCCTGACACCCCTGTTTGCGACAAAGGCCCAACAGCGTCCAAGCCCCTGCGACGCCGGCGCGCCGAAATGCGACATGCTGGGCGGCAGGATTGGATGAGTCGGGCTAGGGTGCCGCGGCAAATGCCTCTCGCGGTTCGTCAAGCTCTTCGCACCCGGTTGGGCAGGTCTGCTCAAGCCGCGCCAGCAGGGCCTAAGCTGCGGCCATGCGGCCAAGCTGGACCTGCATCTCGCCCAAATACGTCAACGCGCCAAGATTGTCTGACCCGGGCGCCAGCGCCCGGTCGTTGGTTTCGTCCCCGGGCAAAATCGCCGGATCTGCGCCAGGCATCGCCAAGCTGGGTCAACAGATCGGCGTTCCGAGGCGCTGCGGCCAGTCGCGCAACCAGCGCGGCGAAGCAAAGGCACCGGCCTCGACCTGGTCGCGTAGCGCGGCAAGCCCTGCCCCGTGATTGTCCCAGGGTGCGGCGGATCGCGGGTTCGAGCCCTA
>JBCDDO010000512.1:0-1978 GCA_039180245.1 Pseudomonadota bacterium
GAAACCGCGCCGCGCCCCGCAGGCGGACATGTCCGTAAGCTGAACCAGTGGAAACTGCCATGCGCATGACCCAGCCCGCCGGTCCGCATTTGACAGGAGTGCACCATGGGTGAGGTGACCTTCGCCCCCATGCCCGAATGCGATGTGCGCGTCGATATTGCGGTCGTCGGTGGCGGTGCGGCGGGGCTCTGTGCGGCGATCGCGGCCCGCAGCGCCGGCTGTTCGGTGCTGCTCCTGGAGCGCGACGCGACGCTTGCGGGCAGCACGGCGATGAGCCAGGGCGCGGTCTGTGCGGCAGGAAGCCGGGCCCAGGCCCGGGCCGGCATAAAGGACGATGCCGAGCGGTTTTTCACCGACATCATGGCCAAGACCGACGGCACCGCCGACCCGGTGATCGCCCGGCTGGTCGCCCAGGCCTCCGGCCCCACGATGGATTGGCTGACCGAAACTCTCGGCCTGCCCTATGCGGTGAATGCCGGCTGGTCGGGGTTTTTTGGCCATTCGGTCAACCGGCTGCACAGCCTGCCCAGCCAGACCGGCACCGAGATGTCGGCGCATCTGCAGACCGCCGCCCAGGCCGCCGGGGTCGACATTGTCACGGTCGCGCATGTCACAAAGCTCTTTGCATCAGCAGACGGGACGGTCCGCGGTGCGCTGATGCAGCGGCCGAACGGCGATGCCGAGCCTGTCGCCTGCCGCGCCTTGGTCGCGGCGACCTGCGGGTTCGGCGCCAATCGCGAGATGGTCCGCCAGCACATCCCCGGCTTTGGCAACGCCCCGACCTACCGCTATCACGGGCATCCGGGCAATGATGGCGCCGGCATCGCCTGGGGCAATGCGCTGGGTGCCGCGACCGGCAGCATGGACGCTTTCCAGGGCTATGGCACCCTGGCCGACCCGCATGGGGTGCTCTTTAACTACAATGCCATCATGGCCGGCGGGGTGCTGGTGAACGCCCATGGCGCCCGGTTCTCCGACGAGCTGGCCGATATCTCCGGCCAGGCGCTTGTCGTTCTCGACCAGCCGGCACCGGTTTGGGCGGTGTTCGATGCAGAGCGTGAGGCCGCGGTCGCCGATCTGCCGGAATACCGCGAGCTGTCGGCCGCAGGTGCGGTGCATCGGGCCGAGGATTTGGCCGAGCTGGCCAGGCTGACCGGCGCCGATCCCACGATCCTGGCCGACACGCTGTTGCGGGCCGCGCGAGCCGCGGAGGGATCGGCCGCCTGCCCATTCGGGCGCGATTTTCGCGGTGCAGCGCCGCTCGCAGCACCCTATCGGGCCGTGCGGGTCACCGGCGCGCTCTTTCACACCCAGGGCGGGCTGCAGCTCGACGCTGCGGGCGCGGTCATCCGCGCGAACGGCTCGGCCTTGCCGAACTTCTTTGCCGCCGGCGGCACGGCACGCGGGATCTCGGGCAATGGCGCGTCGGGCTATCTGCCGGCCGCAGGGCTCTGCACCGCCGTCACCTTGGGCCGGCTGGCCGGCGAACGCGCCGCTCAGGCGGCCATGCAATCAGGATGAGGAGGCGCATATGACGCTCACGGTTTACCTCTCGGGCGAGATCCACACCGATTGGCGGGCGCAGATCGAAGAGGGCGCGGCCGGGTTGGACCTGGTCTTTCTTGCCCCGGTCACCGACCATGCCGCCTCGGATGATTGCGGCGTTGCCATCCTGGGGGCCGAGCCCAACAAATACTGGCATGACCATAAGGGCGCGATGGTCAATGCAATCCGGACACGGTCTGGCCTTGCGGCTGCCGATGTCGTGGTCGTGCGGTTCGGCGAGAAATACCGGCAGTGGAACGCGGCCTTTGACGCGGGCTATGCCGCCGCGCTGGGCAAATCGCTGATCATCCTGCATGGGGCCGAGCATGCCCATGCCCTCAAGGAGGTCGATGCCGCCGCCCTGGCGGTGGCCGAAACGCCCCAGCAGGTGGTCGAGATCCTGCGCTATGTACTGACCGGGCGCTTGCCCGGC
>JBCDDO010000513.1:0-1978 GCA_039180245.1 Pseudomonadota bacterium
CCACGTCAGCGTCTCCTCCCCCTTGTTCAGGTGGACGAAGTTCTCCAGGTACTCCTGGTAGCAGTGGCTGAAGTTCTTGACGGTCCAGTTGTGGGTGACCCGCTCGACCTTGCCACCCAATCCGGCGCGATCGCCTCAGAGACGCAGATGAACAGCGTGCTGGCGGCCATCGACCGGGGACATTCGGAGGGGGCCGAGCTGCGGCTTGGTGGCCGGCGCCGCGACATGCCGGGGTTTTTCATCGACCCCACCGTCTTCGACAACGCCCCGGCGCAGAGCAGCCTGGTCCAGCGCGAGATCTTCGGCCCGGTGCTGGCGGTGCAGCCCTTTGCGACCGAGGAGGCGGCCGTGGCGCTGGCCAATGGCACCGCGTATGGGCTTGCCGCCGGTGTCTTCACCGCCGATCTGGCCCGCGCGCATCGCATGGTCAGCCGGCTGCGAGCCGGGGTGGTGCATGTCAACACCTATGGCGGAACCGACCTGACCGTGCCGCTGGGCGGGATCGGCCAATCGGGCAATGGGCATGACAAATCGGCCCATGCCCTGGACAAATACACCGATCTCAAAACCGCCTGGATCAAGCTGTGAGCGCCGCCCCGTCCAAAACCATCCTGGTGATCGGCACCTATGACACCAAGGATGATGAGCTGCTCTTCATGGCCGAGTGCATTCGCGCCCAGGGCGGTGCGGTGCTGCGCATGGATGTGAGCGTGCTGGGCGATCCGTCGCAAGCCACCGACATCTCCAAGCATCAGGTGGCCGAGGCCGCGGGCAGCTCGATCCAGGCCGCCATCGATGCGGGCGATGAGAACCAGGCGATGCAGATCATGGCCCGCGGGGCGGCCGCGTTGACCGCCGCCCTGCATGCCGAGGGGCGCGTCGACGGGATGATCGCGCTGGGCGGCACGATGGGCACGGATCTTGCGCTCGACTGCGCCCAGGCTTTGCCGATCGGCGTGCCGAAATACATCGTGTCGACCGTGGCCTTCTCGCCGCTGATCCCGGCGGACCGGCTGTCGGCAGACATCCAGATGATCCTCTGGGCAGGCGGGCTTTACGGGCTGAACTCGGTCTGCCGGGCCTCGCTGTCCCAGGCGGCGGGGGCGGTTCTTGGCGCGGCGCGCGCGGTGACGCCGCTGGCGGCAGACCGCCCGGTGATCGGGATGACAAGCCTGGGCTCTTCCTGCCTGTCCTATATGAAGCGCCTGAAGGCGCCGCTGGAGGCACGCGGCTTTGAGGTTGCCATCTTCCACGCCACGGGCATGGGCGGCATGGCCTTTGAGCGTTTGGCGCGGGCCGGCGCCTTTGCAGCCGTCATGGATTTTGCGCTGCCCGAGCTGGGCAATCTGATGGTGGGATCGGTCGTGCATTCGGGCGCGGACCGGCTGACCGGGGCAGGGCGGCGCGGCATTCCGCAGATCGTGGCGCCGGGATGTGCCGATCTGATCGATTTCGCCGGCTGGCAGGAAATCCCCGCGGCCTATGCAGACCGGCCATTCCACGCGCATAACCGGCTGATCAAATCTTCGGGCCTGTCGCCGGAGGAGCGCGGGGCGCTGGCCCGCGACATCGTCGCCCGGCTTGAGGCCGCAACCGGGCCGGTGCATCTGATCCTGCCCACCGGGGGGGTTGAGGAATGGGACAAGGAGGGCGGCCCGGCCCATGACCCCGAGGGGTTGACGGCGATGATGGCGGCCTTTCGCGCGGCCGCGGGTCCGCCCGTCGCAGTCAGCGAGGTGGCCGCCCATATCAACGATCAGGCCTTTGCGGACCGAGCGCTGCAGATCCTCGACGCCTGGCTGGCCGATGGCACCGTGCAGCGCTAATCCAGCTCGGCGCGAACCGCAGCGGCAAGCTCTGCCATCGACGTGAAGCGCCAGTCGACCGTTGGCATGTCGCCCGGATGCATCGTGGCCCCGAACCCCTTTTGGGCATGCCGGCGGTAGATCCAGCATCTGGCAAGCCCATGGCGCGTGGC
>JBCDDO010000514.1:0-1960 GCA_039180245.1 Pseudomonadota bacterium
CGGCAGATCGACCGGTGAGGGGATTTCGCCGGTCAGCGCGCCGGTGTCGGGCTGATCGACCCGCCGATGCGCGGGATCGGGGCTCAGATGCGCCGATAAAAGCGCCCGGGCATAAGGATGTGCCGGGCTGCGAAAGACCTGTTCGACCGTGCCAAGCTCAACGATCTGGCCCAGATACATCACCGCCACGCGATGGCACAGATGGCTCACCGTGGTCAGATCATGGCTGATGAAGAGAAAGCTCAGCCCCAGCTCGGCCTGCAGGCGCCGCAAAAGCCGGATCAGCCCCGTCACCGCGGCGGGGGCCAGCACCGATGTCGGCTCATCCAAGACCACAAAATCGGGCTCCGTTGCCAACGCCCGGGCAATGTTGACCCGCTGAAGTGTGCCAGAGCCCAGGCCGCGCGGACGGCGCGCCAGCAGCCCAGGGTCGAGCCCGACCATCTCCATCAGCGCGCGAATGCGGGCGCGTTTCTCAGCGCCGCTGAGGCTGGTGTGCACATCAAGCGGCTCACGCAGGATCCGTTCGACCGACCAGCGTGGGTCCAAGCTGTCATAGGGATCCTGGAGAACGATCTGCATTTTGGCCCGCATGCGCCGAAAGGTTGCCAGCGGCAGCGCGCCGATCTCCTGCCCGTCGAACCGGATCTCGCCGGCGGTCAGCGCCTCCAGCCGCATCAGGCAGCGCCCGACCGTGGTCTTGCCGGATCCCGATTCCCCCACCAACCCCAGGGTCTCTCCGCGCCCGATGGTCAGATCGGCGCCGCCCACCGCTTGAACCACCTTATCCGAGCCGCGCAGCGGGAAATGTTTGACGAGTCCCGCAACCTCGATCAGTGGCGCGGTTTTGACCGCCATTGAGGGCAGCCGTGCCGCCTCACGCTGCAGCGCCAGCACCTCCTTGGCATAGGCATGCCGCGGTGCTGCAAAAAACTTCGGAACCGGGCGGTCCTCAACAATACGCCCCTCGGCCAGCACCAGCACACGGTCGCAGTAATTTGCAATCACACCCAGATCCTGGCTGATCAGCAAAACGGCCGCCCCCGTCTCCTGCACATTGCGCCACATCTGGTCGAGCACCTGGGCCTGGATGGTGACGTCGAGCCCGGATGTCGGTTCATCGGCGATCAACAGGCGCGGCGCCGAGGAAAGCGCGATCGCGATCAGCGCCCGCTGGGCCATGCCGCCGGAAAGCTCATGCGCATAGGAGGCCACGCGCCGCTCGGGATCGTTGATGCCGACCCGGGTGAGCATCTCCACGGCCTTGTTGCGCGCATCGGCGGCACTGGCCTGGTTATGGGCGCGATAGACGGTGCCGATCTGGCGGCCCACCCGCAGCATCGGGTTGAGCGCGGCGCGGGGGTTCTGCACGATCACGCCGATGTCGCGCCCGCGCAACGCGCGCAGATCGTCCTCGGGCAGGCCAAGCAGATCCTGACCGTCAAAGGTCACAGCCCCGCCGGCAATCGTGCCAGGTGGGCGCACCAGGCCCAAAAGCGCCAATGCCAGGGTCGATTTGCCCGAACCTGCATCCCCGATCAGCCCGACCATTTCGCCCGCGCCGATGGAAAAGCTCACATTGCGCAGTGGAGTGGCCGCACCCTGCGGCGTCGGGTAGTCCACCGCCAGCCCGGCGACGGTGAGCAGCGCATCGTTGGTGTCGGCGGCAATGCTATCCGTCGCCATAGCGCTGTTCCAATGCATTGCCCAGAATGGCAAAGCCGAACACGGTGAGCGAGATCGCCAGCCCCGGAAAGACCGAGGGCCACCATTCGCCCAGAATGATCTGGTTCGCCCCGGTTGAGATCATCAGCCCCCATTCGGGCGTCGGCGGCCGCACGCCCGCTCCGACAAAGGAGAGCCCCGCCGTCAACAGGATAGCAAAGCCGATCGTCACCGAGGACTGGATCAGTGCCGGCGTCAACGCGTTGGGAAGAACATGGCGCAGCGCGATCTGCAA
>JBCDDO010000515.1:0-1953 GCA_039180245.1 Pseudomonadota bacterium
CCTCGATCTGATCATGGGTGACATAGATCATCGAGGCGCCAAGCGCCTGATGCAGCTTGGCGATCTCCAGCCGCATTTCGACCCGCAAGGCGGCATCGAGGTTGGAGAGCGGCTCATCGAAAAGAAAGGCTGTCGGCGCCCGCACGATCGCGCGCCCGATGGCAACCCGCTGGCGCTGACCGCCCGACAGATCGCGCGGATGCCGCTGAAGCAAGGCATCGAGCCGCAGCACCCGGGCGGCATGCCCGACCTTCTGAGCAATCTCGGCGCGCGATGCGCCGGCGGTTTTCAGCCCAAAGCCCATATTGTCGGCCACGGTCATATGCGGGTAGAGCGCATAGGATTGAAAGACCATCGCCAGCCCGCGGCCCGAGGGCGGCTCGGCCGTGACGTCGCGCCCGTCGATCAGAAGATGACCACGGCTGATCTCCTCCAGCCCCGAAATCAGCCGCAGAAGCGTGGATTTCCCGCAGCCCGACGGGCCGACAAAGACCACGAACTCGCCATCGGCAATGTCGAGATCGACGCCTTTGATGACCTGCGCCTCGCCGAACCATTTTTCGACCGCTTGCAGCTGCAAATGCCCCATCGCTAGCCCTCTGCGCTCGGGCTGGCCCAGTCGAGCCAAACCGCCGCTGTCCAAGAGAATGCCCTGCCCCCAGCACCCTCGCCGCTGAGCGGATCGAAATACTCGCGAAACCCGGCTGAGGCGATCAAGCGGCGCGTGTCGATGCGCACCCGCGCGGCCAGCGCGGTCTGTCCGGCCTCGGCCAGGCCATGCGCGATCATCCAATTCACAATCGCCCAGATCGGACCGCGCCAATAGCGCTTGGGCTCGAAACGCGGATCGTGCGGATCAAGGCTCGGCACCGCATGTGCGGCCGCGTCAAGCACATGGCCAAGCGTGTCGGCGAGACGTTGCAGCCGCGGCGCATCCGCAAGCCCAGCAAACCAGGCCAGGAAGGCAGCACTGGTCACTGCCATTGCGCGGCGGCCGGTCCGCAGATCGCGCGCACAATAGGCGCCGGCCGCACCCGCCTCATCCACCCAGAGCGCTGCCGCGGCGGTTTCTGCTTCGTCCAACCGCGCGGCAATGCGTGCCGCCTCCCGCGCATCTCCCACCGCTTCGGCCAAGGCCAAAAGGTCGCGCTCGGCACGGATCAGAACAAAGGTCATTCCGGGATCGGCAACGGCAAACGGCCCCTCCGCCGCAATCCGGCCCGTGTCCCAGCCCGCCGTCCGGCCCCAGGCGAGAAGCGCCAGATAGCGGTCATACTCCGCGCTGGTCGGACGCATCTGCGCATCGACATGGGCGGTGTCGCGGCGCACATAGGCCGCCAGCTTTTCGACCGGCACCCGATCGAGCGCGGCATCCCAGTCCGGCGCATTGTCGCGGCCCGATTCCCAGGGATGGGTGACCAGGGTTTCGCCCGACGGGCCGCGCCGGTCGCGGTGAAACCATGCGTGCCAGGCGGCGAGCCGGGCAAAGATGCCGCGAAGCCGGGGCAGGCCCAGCGCCGGATCGCGCTCAAACACCCGCCGCGCGGCGATCGCAGCCACCGGCGGCTGGGTGATCCCCGAGGATGGGATGGCCGCCCCCGCCCGCCAGACCGACGGACCCGGAAAATAGTCCGGATCGTCGTGGCGAAAGAGAATATGCGGCCACATGCCATTGTCCCACGTACCCTCGGCCAGGCTCTCCAACTCGCGCCAAGCGCGATCGAGGTCGAAGGTCGCAAAGCCCAGCGCCGTAAAGGCCGAATCCCAGTTCCACTGAAACGGGTAAAGCGACGCGGTCGGCACGGTGTGGCCGCCGCGATCGTTGCGGCGCAGAATGTCGCGCGCTTTCGCATCGAGATCCATCGGCGCCCTACCCTTTCACCGCGCCGGCAGCGAGGCCCTGGACCATGAAGCGCTCCAGCCACAGGAAGATGGCGAGCACCGGCAAAGTCG
>JBCDDO010000516.1:0-1945 GCA_039180245.1 Pseudomonadota bacterium
CATCGGCATCATTAAAGCAGCCGCAGAACTCCTCGAAGAGATCGCTCAGACGGCTGAACCGGTGTGGCTGATGCACAGCGATCACCCGCCCGCCGGTTTCGGCGACCGAGGCCCGCGCCGCCGACAGAACCGCAGCGATTTCCACCGGATGATGGCCGTAATCATCGATGATCGTCACGCCTTCGATTTCGGCCACGCGCGTAAAGCGCCGGTTCACGCCGCCGAACCCGGCCAGCGCTGTGGCGATTGCCGCATCCTCGACGCCCAGATGCCGGGCCACCGCAATTGCGGCCAGGGCGTTCAGAACATTATGCTCGCCCGGCATCGGCAGGCTCACCGCCGCCATCCGCACGCCATCGGTGGGGATCGTCACATCGAAAACCGCACGCCCGCCCTCATAGCGCAGATCGCTGGCCCGCAGATCGGCCTGGCGCGAGAAGCCATAGGTCACGATGCGCCGGTCGTCGATTCGGCCCACCAGCGCCTGCACTTCCGGATGATCCAGGCAACACACCGCAATGCCGTAAAAGGGGATGTTGGAGACGAACTGGTCGAAAGCCGCGCGCACTGCTTCGAAGCTGCCGTAATGGTCCAGATGTTCGGGGTCGATATTGGTGACCACCGCCACCGTGGCGGGCAGCCGCACGAAGGTGCCGTCGCTTTCATCGGCTTCGACGACCATCCACTCGCCCGCGCCGGGCCGGGCGTTCGAGCCATAGGCGTGGATCACCCCGCCATTGATGACCGTCGGGTCAAGCTTGCCGGCATCAAGCAAGGCCGCCACCAGCGATGTGGTGGTCGTCTTGCCATGCGTGCCGGCGACCGCGACATTGGATTTCAGGCGCATCAACTCAGCCAGCATCTCGGCGCGCCGCACCACCGGCACGCCGCGCCCACGGGCGGCATCGAGCTCGATATTGCCGCGCCGGATCGCCGAGGAGATGACCACAACCTCGGCCTCGCCCAGATGCTCGGCCCGGTGCCCGATCATGATCTTGGCGCCCAGCGCCTCCAGCCGGTCGGTGATCTTGGAGCGGCGCATGTCCGAGCCCTGCACCCGGTAGCCCAGGGTCAACAGCACCTCGGCAATGCCCGACATCCCGATCCCGCCGATTCCGATGAAATGCAGGATCCCAATATCATTGGGCAATCGGGTGGCAGGGCTCATGGGCGCTCTCCTTGGGACAGGGCAACGACAAGATCGGCCAGCCGTTCGGCAGCATTGAGCCGGCCTTGCCCGCGGGCGGCAGCGGCCATCTGTGACGCGCAGCCGGGCTCGGTCAACACGCGGGCGATATGCATGGCGAGGGCTTCGCCCGTCAAGCCCTCCTGACGCAGCATCAGCGCACCGCCCGCGGCCACCAGCCCCTGGGCGTTGGCCGCTTGATGATCGTCGGTTGCGTGCGGATAGGGGATCAGGATCGCCGGTCGGCCGATGGCGGCGATCTCGGCCAGGCTCGACGCCCCCGCCCGCGCAATCACCAGCTGCGCCTGAGCCAAAAGCTGCGGCATATCGGCAAAGAACGGCGCCAGAACCGGAGGCGGCACATCGGTTGCCGCATAGGCCGCCTGAACCGCGTCGATGCTGTCTGTCCGCACCTGCTGGGCGATGGCAAGGCGTGTCTGCAGCGCCTTTGGCAGCCGCGCCACAGCGGCTGGGACCAGATCTGCAAAGACCTGCGCGCCCTGGCTTCCCCCGAAGACCAGGAGTTGGATGGGCGCGTCGTCTGCACCGGTCGCAGGCGGGGTGTAGCCCGTGGCTGCCGCCGCTTTGACCGCTGCACGCACCGGGTTGCCGATGTCCACCGCCCGCGCCCCCGCCGGCAGGCGGGTGGGCCAAACCCCGCAGGCCACGGCATGGACGCGCCGGGCAAACCGGCGGTTGACCTGGCCGGGCACGGCGTTGCCCTCATGAATGAGCCGCGGCAGGCCCAGCGCCCAGGCG
>JBCDDO010000517.1:0-1933 GCA_039180245.1 Pseudomonadota bacterium
CCATGCGCCCTGCGCAGATCTCGGCCTATGATCTTAAAACCGGCCCGGAGATGGCGGCCAGGTATCGCGCGCATGGCGTTGAGGGGTGCGACCGCCTGGACCTGGCGCTGGCCGGGTGCCAGGCCGTCTGGTGTTTGGTGACCGCCGATCAGGCGCGTGCCGCGGCGGAGGCCGCCGCCGCCGTGGCGGCGCTGCCGAAAGGCACGGTGTGGCTTGACGGCAATTCTTGCGCGCCCGAAACGAAGCGCGCGGCGGCATCCGTGATCGACGCGGCCGGCGGGCGCTATGTCGATGTCGCGATCATGGCGCCGGTTCAGCCCGGTGGCCACCGGGTGCCGATCTTGCTGTCTGGGCCGCACGCGGCAGAGGCGCAAACCCTGCTCGCCGCGCTCGACATGCAAGCCAGCGTGGTGGGCGCGTCGATCGGCGATGCATCGGCGATCAAAATGATCCGCTCCGTGATGATCAAGGGCATGGAGGCGCTGAGTGCGGAGTGTTTTCTGGCCGCATATCGGGCCGGCGTGGCGAACGAGGTTCTCGCCTCGCTCGAGGCCTCCAATCCCGAACATGCCTGGGCCGAGCAGGGCGCCTACAGTCTTGGCCGGATGATGCTGCATGGCCGCCGGCGCGCCGCCGAGATGCGCGAGGCGGCCCGCACCGTGGCCGGTCTTGGGCTTGGCGGTGGGATGAGTGCGGCATCCGCTGCGTGGCAGGACCGGATCGCAGCGCTTGATGCGGCACCGGGGAGCGATGATCTTGCCGCCCTAGCCCGGCGGCTTTTGGACCGGCTTTAGCGGCGCGGCGGCTTATGCAATACCATCTCAACGGGTTTCGCCCCGGCAATCCAGACGTTCATCCGGCTGCCCCCGTCCAGGCCGAGGGGCAGCCCGATACGCTGCCCGATACACTCGATGTGCTGATCGTGGGCTGCGGGCCGGCCGGGCTGACGCTTGCCGCGTATCTGGCCGGGTTCCCCCAGATCGCCACCCGCATCGTCGAACGCAAACCGGGCCCGCTTGAGAAGGGGCAGGCCGATGGCATCTCCTGCCGGTCCATGGAGATGTTCACGGCCTTCGGCTTTGCCGACACCGTGATCCGCCAGGGCTATCAGGTGAGCGAGACAACCTTCTGGACCCCCGATCCGGCAAACCCGGCCCATATCGCGCGAAAGGGGCGGGTGGACGATGTCGAAGAGGGGCTGTCCGAGATGCCTCATATGATCCTCAACCAGGCCCGGGTGCATGACCTCTATCTGGACGTGATGCGCAACGCGCCCAGCCGGCTGATCCCTGATTACGGGCTTGAGCTTGCCGGGCTGACGGTCGATCCGGCCCGCAGCCATGCCGTTGCGGCCACGCTGCGCCCGGTTGGCATTGACGCCAATGGCACCGACGCACTTGTCAGCGCTACGGAGATCACCTGCCGGGCACGCTATGTTGTGGGCTGCGACGGCGCGCGCAGCGCCGTGCGGCAAGCCATCGGCCAACGGCTGGAGGGCGGATCGGCCAACCAGGCCTGGGGGGTGATGGACATCCTTGCGGTGACCGACTTTCCCGACATTCGCTGCAAAAGCCTGATCAAGTCCGCCAAGGACGGCAATGTCATCATCATCCCGCGTGAGGGCGGCTATCTGGTGCGGCTTTACATCGAGCTGGACCGCTTGCGCGAGGGCGAGCGGGTTTCGGGGCGCGCCATCACCTGCGACACGCTGATCGCGGTCGCTCAGCGGGTCTTTCGCCCGTACAGCCTGGATGTGCGCGAGGTGGTCTGGTGGTCGGTCTATGAGGTCGGCCAACGCCTGGCCACAAGGTTCGACGATGTGCCAGAGGCGTTGACCGACGAACGCCTGCCCCATGTCTTCATTGCCGGCGATGCTTGCCACACCCACAGCCCGAAGGCCGGGCAGGGGATGAATGTCTCGATGGGCGATGCG
>JBCDDO010000518.1:0-1883 GCA_039180245.1 Pseudomonadota bacterium
GGTGTGCTCGATCTTGTCAAGGATTATGGCGCGGGTGAGGTCGCGTTCATCGGGCTGGGCGAGCATCGCTTCGCTGTTTTGGGCCGGGCGCAGAGGCTGGTCGAGCGCTGTGTCGTAGAGCGGAATGATGGTGAGCCCGACCGAGGCGGCATCGATCGGCCAGCCGCCCTCAAAGCTGCGCGTCTCAAGCCCCTCATGCGTCAGCCAGCGCGCCAGCCCATCAAAGCCGGTGGGGCTGGTTTGCAGCGATTGCTGACGCGGTGCGGCGAGAAAGACGAGCCCAAGCAGCACAAGCGCTGCGAGGGCGAGGAGCGGTGGCAGCGCGCCACTGGGGCGGCCGCCCTGCTTTTCCGGCCCCTTCGGCCCGCCTGGCCCGCCTGGGCCATTTCGCCCGTTGCGCTGCGCGGCGTGAAGGCTCATGCCGACAGCTCCTGGAACAGGGGTTTGACCGCGTCGACATGGACGGCGAAGTCGCCCTCGCTGACCGGGCGGTCGCCGAACTGCACCGCCTCGGCGGCCAGCACCAGCGCGGTCAGCGCGTCGCGATGACGGTGATCGGCCGGCAGCCGGTGGACCGCATCGCGCGCGGTCCAACTGTCTTGCAGCAGGAGGCCCTGGGCAGCAACCGCATCGGCAAGCGCACGCTGGGCCAGAAGGATCAGCGCCCGCTGGCGGTTGGGTTGGGCGAGAATGGCGGCGACATGGTCTGGGGTGGCCAGGGTCGGGCCCGACGGGCGCGCGGCGCTGCCCTTGGGGCGCGTGGCCCCGACGCGGCGGGCACCATCGGCAGTGCGGCGAAAGGAAACGGTCACCCCGCCGCTTTGCCGCCAGAAAAGAAAGCCGATCGCGGCCAGCGCGGTGAGGCTGAGCAGGATCACAATGGTGCTGAAAGGCAGGATGGAGAACAGCCCGCCTGGCGCCGTGTTCGCCGCGGTGTCCGACGCATCGGTGGCGGGCGCCGCTTCGGGGCGGGCCTGGGCCTCAAAGGAGGGCGCGGCGCGCCTGGGGTCGAAATAGGTCACCTCCGTCTGAACCCGCTGGCCCGCCGCCTGAAGATAGGCTTGCCCGGCTTCGGTGAGGTGCGGCGACACTTCCACTGCATCCTGGGCCTCTTCGGCTGCCGGATCCGCTGCGGTGGTTTGCGCCGCGGGCGTCTGGGCGAGGGCCAAAAGCAGGACCGCGGCAAGGCTGGCGCGGCACGCCGCGCGTCCTGCCTCGGCGCTGTGTTTTAGCAATTGTCTCAGACGCATGATTGAGAAAACCAACCCAAGGCCACCATTTGAGGGCAAATTGTGCGCGGATGGCAGAAGTAAGTGACCAAGTTAAAGTGACCAAATTTAGGCAACTAAAGTTAAGTGGCGCCGTGCACCCGCATCTGCCCCACCGGTTTTGCCTCACTTGGGAAAGCGACGCAATTCTTCTTCCCGTCGGTTTGAAATGATCGCACATCCGGGGCGCTTTGGACGACCGAGGCGGCTTAGACGACGTTGGGGACCCGATACCCGGACAGCAAGGCGCCGATGGGCGTGTCGCCGTTGCTCAAGGCTCTAGAGTAAGCGAGGCGGAGCTAGCGGAATGCCGTTGGTGCGATTGCCTTTGCCTTGTGCGCAAGTGAGCCGCCGCGCACATAGCTGGGGCGGCCGTATGTGTGGCCCATCAGCTCGGCGCGCAGCCGATCATCCACCCCGGCCTCAAAAAGCCGATCCTCGAACGCATGCCGCAGGGAATAGGCGGTGTGGCCGGGCGTTTCGCGCAGCCCGCGCGCGCGCAGATTGTTGTTCACCGCCGCCGACCATTGATCGCCTTTCAGCCGTTACCGGCGGACCCCGCCTGCCGCGACCAGATCGCGTGCCGAATCGAGCGAGACCCCCAAAAGCGGAACC
>JBCDDO010000519.1:0-1877 GCA_039180245.1 Pseudomonadota bacterium
CGAGATCCGCTATGACGGCGTGTCGATGAAGGGCAAGTCGATCCATGCGCGCGCGCGCCTGGGGTTGGGACTGGTGCCGCAGGGGCGCGAGATCTTTCCCAACCTTTCGGTCGAACAGAACCTGCAGGTGGGGATCTCGGGCGAAGATCCAGCAGCGGTGGTGAAGGAGATCCTGACGCTGTTTCCGCGGCTTGAGCGGCTGCTCGACCGACGCGGCGGGGCGCTTTCGGGCGGCGAGCAGCAGCTTCTGGCCCTGGCGCGCTGTCTGTGCCGGCGGCCGCGGCTCATGCTGCTTGATGAGCCGACCGAGGGCATTCAGCCCTCCATCATCGACGAGATCGCCGAGACGCTGCAGACGCTGACCGCGCGGGGCGATCTGACCATCGTGCTGGTTGAGCAGAATCTCGACTTCATCACCAGTCTGGCGGGCCGGGTCTACACGATTTCGCGCGGCGTGCTGGACGCCGAGATCCCGCGCGAACAGCTTACCGATCCTACCGCCGTCAGCGAATATATGGGGTTTGCTGCGGCATAGCCCCGCCCCTCGACCGCCCCACCGAAAACCGACAAGGGAGACGAGACATGGCCGTGCAACTGCCAACCGAAGCGCAGATTGAGAGCATTGCAGACGATCTGGGTCTGACCCTGTCGAAGGAGGATGTTGCCTCCTTCCAGGGGCTGATGGCCGGCTACGTTGATGCCTACAACGTCGTTGACGGGCTGGCCGATCCGCTGCCGCGCACTGAATATCCCCGCACCCCCGGCTACCGGCCGGGGCCAGAGGAAAACCCCCTCAATGGCTGGTATTTCAAGAGCGAGATCAAGGGCGCGCCCGAGGGCAAGCTTGCCGACAAGACCTTTGCGGCCAAGGACAATGTGATGGTCGCCGGCGTGCCGATGATGAATGGCGCGGCAACCCTGGAAGGCTATGTGCCCGAGATCGACGCGACCATCGTCACCCGTCTGCTCGATGCCGGGGCCGATTGCCTGGGCAAGGCGACCTGCGAGTATTTCTGCCTTTCGGGCGGCAGCCACACCTCGATGCCCGGCCCGGTGCACAACCCCCGCAAGATGGGCTATTCGGCAGGTGGCTCGTCCTCGGGCTCGGGCGCGCTGGTCGTGGCCGGCGAGGTCGATATGGCCATTGGCGGCGATCAGGGCGGCTCGATCCGCATGCCCGCGGCCTATTCGGGCTGTGTGGGGATGAAGGGCACGCACGGCCTTGTGCCCTATACCGGGGTGATGCCGATCGAGGTCTATGTCGACCATACCGGCCCGATGACCCGCACAGTGGCCGACAATGCGCTGTTCCTCGAAGTCATGGCGGGCCCGGATGGCTATGACAGCCGCCAGATCGGCTGCACCACCGACAGCTATACCGAGGCGCTCGACAAGGGCGCCAAGGGGCTCAAGATCGCCGTGTTGAAGGAAGGCTTCGACCGGCCCGAAAGCGAGGCGGGCGTTGATGCCAAGGTCCGCGCCGCGGCCAAGAAGCTGGAGGCGATGGGGGCCGAGGTCATTGAGGTTTCGATCCCCTGGCACAATCTGGGCGGCGCGCTTTGGACCCCCATCGGCCTTGAAGGGCTCACCCAGACCATGATGCTGGGCGATGGCTACGGCACCTCGCGCCATGATCTCTATGTCACCAGCCTGATGGATTATCACCGCGGCTGGCGCAAGCGGGCCGATGAGCTCTCTGAAACGCTCAAGCTCACCATGATGTTCGGCGCTTATGCCGACAAGATGTATGGCAAGCGCTATTACGGCAAGGCGATCAATCTGAGCCACAAGCTGCGCGCGGCCTATGACGCGGTGCTGGCCGATTGCGATATGCTGTTGATGCCGACGCTGCCGATGGTTGCGACCAAGCTGCCCGA
>JBCDDO010000520.1:0-1855 GCA_039180245.1 Pseudomonadota bacterium
GCAGGACGCGCCGACGATCAGCGCCTCGGGCTGAACCCGCTCATAGGCCGCTGGGCAGGCGGTGCGGAAGAGGTCGGCCGTATCGCCGCCCAGATCGCGCGCCTGGAAGGTGGTGTAGGTGACCGGCGGGCGCTGGTTGCGCCGCTCGATCATGGTAAATAGCAAATCGGCATAGGTGTCGCCCTGCGGGGCGTGCAGCACATAATGCAGGTTGCGCATGCCGGTCGCCACACGCATGGCGCCGATATGCGGCGGTCCCTCATAAGTCCAGACCGTAAGCTTCATGCGGATATCCTCGCGTCTGCGGTCGGGTGGCGCGGCGCGCATGTCAAAGGCTGGCTCTGCCCGAGAGGCTGGCTCTGCATCAGAGGCTGGCTCTGCATCAGAGGCTGGCTCTGCGCGGGCCCGGACGGGCGATCAGGCGCCTGGTTCATCCTGCGGCCCCCTGATTGAGCGCTGCGCGGCGTTTCAGCGGGCGGGCAAAGAGCGCTGCCAGATCGCCTGCCTGTTCGAAGAAATGGACTGGCGTGAAGACCAGCTCGATGGCCCATTTCGTGGCCAGCCCTTCGGCCTCCAACGGATTGGCCAGCCCCAGCCCGCACACGGTGAGATCCGGCCGCGCGGCGCGCACTCGGTCGAGCTGGCGCTCGACATCCTGCCCTTCCGAGATCGTCGGGCCGGACGGGATCAGCGCCAGATCGGGCCCGACCAGGCCGCGATGCAAGAACGGCGTGCCGATCTCGACCGGTTCCATGCCGCATTCCAGGGCCAGAAACCGCGCAAGCGGGATCTCAAGCTGGCTGTCGGGGAAAAAGAAGACCCGCTTGCCCCGCAGCCCTTCGACCGCAGCCGCCACGGCCCGGCGCGCCCGGTCGCGCGGTGCCGCGATGACACGGTCGAGCCGCACCTGGGGCACGCCAAATTCTTGTGCAATCGCCGACAGCCAGGCGGTTGTGCCCTCAGCCCCAAACGGGAACGGGGCTGGAATATGCTGCGCGCCGCGGCGGGCAAGTGCGGCCATCGTGTCGCCAAGGAAGGGCTGCAGCAGCGCCACACGGGTGTTGGGCCCGACGGCCGGGGCCCCATCGCGACGCCGGGCGGGCAAAAGCCCCACCGGACCGATGCCGAGCCCGTCGAGCAAGGCCAGCATCTGGTCCTCGGCCACATCGGGCAGGGCGCCCGCGATGAGCAGACCCGGCGCATCGGTCGATTTCAGACTGGGCACCATCGCTGCCAGGCACGCATCCTCGCCCTGCGTGAAGGTGGTTTCGATGCCCGAGCCGGAAAAGCTCAGCACCTGGACATGCGGGGCATGGGTGCCGGACAGGCGCTCGGCCGCCCGTGCGAGGTCGAGTTTGATCACTTCGGACGGGCAGGAGCCGACCAGAAACAGCCGCCGGATGTCCGGCCGCCGCTCCAACAGCTGCGCCACGACCCGGTCAAGCTCCTCTTGCGCATCGGCAAGACCGGCCAGGTCGGTCTCCTCCAAAATCGCGGTGGCAAAGCGCGGCTCGGCAAAGATCATCACCCCCGCTGCGGATTGCAAAAGATGCGCGCAGGTGCGGCTGCCGATCACCAAAAAGAAGGCGTCCTGCATCTTGCGATGCAACCAGATGATGCCGGTCAGCCCGCAAAACACCTCATGCTGCCCGCGCTGGCGCAGCACCGGCGTGGCCTGGCACCCGGTCGGGCGGTCCGGAGCCATGCCGCTCATGCGGTCACCTCCGGCCCGGTTGGATCCCGGTGCTCCCGGTGCGGTGCGCTTGGCGACACGCCGCCTGCCGACCGGGCGCCCGATTGCGGGATCGCTTGCGGCAGTCGCGACGGGGTCCGCTGCTGCGACTCATGCATCGAC
>JBCDDO010000521.1:0-1850 GCA_039180245.1 Pseudomonadota bacterium
AGAGCAGCCCCAGCCATCAAAGCCAGCGATCGGGGTTGAGCAGATCGGGGATCAGCGGCAGGGCGGCTGTGGCCTCGGCGGCCGATCCCATCAGGGTTTTGGGGGCCACAATCTTCGTTTTGGCGCAGAACTATCTGCAAACCCTGATGGGATCGGCCGCCGAGGCCACAGCCGCCCTGCCGCTGATCCCCGATCTACTCAACCCCGATCGCTGGCTTTTATGGCTGGGGCTGCTCTTTATCCTCAGCGTGTACTACTTTCCGTCGGGCATTGTCGGGCGGTTGCGCGCCGGTCGGTGACCCGCCTGCGCTGCGATCCGATCACTCCTGTGGCGCGTTTTGGGCCTGCAGGGCGGCCAGCTCCTCGGCGCTGAAGCGCGGCGTGATGTATTGTGGGCAGTTCCAGTCGAGCGCGGCGACCCGCACCAGCATCGCACCTTCGATGCGGGATGCGAGCCGAGTGCCTGCATAGGGCTCTACAATTCCGGGCGCCTCGGCGACCTCCACCCGGCGGGCATGGCCCAAAAGCTTCAACCGATGCCGGTTCGCGTAATCCATAAAGAACATCGAGACCCGGCCGTCGCCCGCAAGATTGCCGGTCGTGACGTATTGCCGGTTGCCGGTGAACTCCGCCCAGCCCAGGGTCTGGTCATCGAGCACACGCACAAAGCCGCGCGGCCCCCCGCGATGCTGCATATAGGGCCAGCCGGTCTCGCTCACACTGGCGATATAGACACTGTCGCGCGCGGCGATAAAGGCCGCCTCATCCGGCCCGATCCGGTCTGCGGTCACCGGCCCGTCTTGTCTCCGTGCATAGGCGGTGCGGCTGCCCCGGGTCTCCTGCTGTGCTTTCACCGCATCGGTGAAGGCGATGTCCATGAAGGCATTGCCCATGGTCAATCTCCCTTTACTGGCGCATCGCGCAGCGGGCCTGTGGACAGGCTCCACGCCGGGCCGACCTGGCCCAATCAGGTGGTGGCGAGTGGGGCGCGCGGCATCTGATCGAAACCAGCCTCCGCAGGCCGCTTCATAGGCCATGGCGGCCTGAAAGGCGATCTCGTCGCGATAAGCGGGCGCCACGATCTGCAGGCCGGTCGGCACACCGCACGCGCCAAATCCCGAAGGCACCGAAATCACCGGACAGCGGCTGAGCATGTTGAAGGGTGTCGTGAGCGCCCAGCCAAGCTCGGGCCGCACGGCGACGCCCTCGATCTCCAGCTCGGTGATGTCGAATTCTGCAGGAACTGCGGGGATCGCCGTGGTGGGGCAGATGAGGATGTCATACTCGCTCAGCAAAGGACCCAAGCGCTTGTAGGCCGCGCCCGCAACCTCCAGCGAGCGCATGAAATCGGCAGCGGTTGAATCCAGCGCGCGGCTTGCGAAGGCCCGACAATAGTCGGTCATCAGATCGCCATGCTCGGCCAAAAGACCCGCCAGCGCCCCGCCGAACAGATGCGTCAGATAGGCCATGCAGGCGGTCTGGATCTCATCGCCCCAACCGATCTCGATCTCCACAACCTCGGCGCCGAGATCGCGAAACATTTGGGCCGCTGCCAGCGTGTTGCGCCGCACCTCCTCGCCGACGGTAAAGCTGCCCAGATCCATGGAGAGCGCAACCCGCCAGCCATCGATGCCCGGATAGGAGGATGGCAGGGTTAGCTTGGGATAGAGGCTGGCAATGTCCAGCGGGTCGGGCCCGCACATGATGTTTTGCAAGAGGATGGCGTCGGAGACGCTGCGCGCCATGGGGCCGGTATGACAGTAGAAATCCAGATTGAAGGGCGCATCGTCGGGGTTGCGGCCATAGGGCGGCTTGTAGCCGACAAGCCCGCAGCAGGAGGCGGGGATGCG
>JBCDDO010000522.1:0-1847 GCA_039180245.1 Pseudomonadota bacterium
GTGGAAAGGACGGATCGGCCGCCGTCCCTGTCCGCCACGCGTCGGGCAGCGCCGGGTCCAGGATCAGCGCGCGGGCGAGGCCAACCACATCAATGCCCAGTGCCCGCGCCGCCATCGCCTGCGCCCTCGTCTTGACCCCGCCGGTCAGCATCAGCGGCACCTCGGTCACCGCCCGGGCGCGCCGCGCGAACTCCTGGAAATAGGGCCCGGTTCCGGCCCGGTCCGAGGCCGACCGCGCGCCGGGAAAATAGGTCCCGCCGCTGATATCGATGAGATCGAGCCCGGCCGGGGCGAGCGCCTTCAGCACAGCCAGCGCGTCGGCCTCGGCAAAGCCGCCCTCAAGCTGATCGGTGGCGTTGATCTTCAACCCCACGGGAAAGGCCGGCCCGACCGCGTCGCGCACCGCCGCGACCACCTCGGCCAGGATCCGCATGCGATTGGCAAGCGGCCCGCCATAGCCATCGCCGCGACGGTTGAAGAGGGGCGAGAGGAACTGGCTGAGCAGAAAGCCATGCGCGGCATGGATCTGCACCCCGCCAAAGCCCAGATCGCGGGCCAGAGCTGCGGTGCGGGCAAACCCGCCGGGCAGGGCGGCGATCTCGGTCTGGCTCAGCGCGGCGCAGGTCAGCCCCGGCAGGTCGAGCGCGCTGGGGCCCTTGGGCGTGCCGATGGGCGGGTGGGTCATCGCCCCGGCATGGCCAAGTTGTAGCCAGAGCTGCGCACCTTTGCGCGCGCCGGCCTCCGCCAAAGCGCGAAAGGCGGCCAGGTCGGCATCTGCGCGCAGCACCAGATTGCCGGGCTTTTCGGCAAAGCGTGGATCGCCCTGCACCTCGCCCAGGATCGACAGGGCCAGCCCGCCCTCGGCCCAGCGCGCATAGAGCCGCTGCTGCGCTTCCGTGGGATTGCCGCGGCCATCGCCCAGACTGTCCGACATCGCCGCCTTGGCGATCCGGTTTTTCAGAACGATGCCGCAGGGCAGGGCCAGCGCCTGGCTCAACATGTGGCCCGGTGCAGGGGCCGCAGATGCGGGGGCGTCGTCCATCGGGCAGGCCTTTGTCATCGGGTCCGGGTGCAGAGCGGCAGGCTAGCATCCCCGCGCGCGCCGCGCAGCCGCCAAACCGCGCGCGCCGCGCAGCCGCCAAACCGCGCGCGGCTTTGCGCCAAATCGAAAAGCCGGATGAAAACCCGAGCACCCGCCCGGCGTCACCGGCCCTGCACCGCCCCGATGGCCGCCAACACCGCCAGCAGCGCCGCGCCCGCGACCACATAGCGAAGCAGCCGCCGCGTCGCCAGGCCCACCGCAAGGCCGATGCCGGCCCCGACCAAAAGGCCCGCCGGCGCATCGGGCCGGGCCGTATACCCCGCAGCAGCACCGCCCACGGTCAGCGCCAGAATGCCGATCCCTTCCAGGATCTCGCCCAGGCTGGCCTGCGGTTTGGGCTTTGATGGCTGTCGCTGTGCCGCCTTGCGTTGCTGCGCGGCCCGCGCTTCCTGGACACGCCGCGCTTCCTGGGCGCGCTTTGCCTCTTGGGCACGCTGCGCTTCCTGGGCACGCCGCGCTTCCTGGGCGCGCTTTGCTGCCTGGGCGCGATCGTGCTGCAGCTCAGTGTTCGACCGCAGGGCCGGGTAGTTACAACTGTCATTCGTGCATATGCCCCAGGCATAGGTGTACATACCGCAATTCGGGCAACTCTCCATGGCCACGGCCCCTAATGTCATGATCGATGCCCGCAAGATTGCCGCGCAGGGCTTGTCCGGCAAGCGCCCAGAGAGGCATTACAGGAATTGCAATCTGGCGCCGTCCGGGGGCTTGTATCCGCCACCTGCCCCACGCCGATCCGACCCGA
>JBCDDO010000523.1:0-1846 GCA_039180245.1 Pseudomonadota bacterium
GATGGCAAGCTCGGCCTCGCCCGCTTTCATGACGACGGATGAGCGCAGGCCGCGGGTGTTGCTCAGATGCAGCTCGACCCGCGCGCCGGACCAATCGAAGCGCTCGCGCTCGCCCAGCTCACGCTCCAGCCCCTCGGTGTCGAACTCAAAGGCGATGTTGAGATCGGTCGAATAGACCGGCACCTCGAAAATGCCGCGGGCGCGCATTTCGCTGCGCAGATCGCCGGTGAGCGTGAGGTTGCGCGGCATGATGATGAGCGGGGCGGCATTCTCAATGCGGGTCGTGATGGTGACCTCGTCGCCGTCGCGCGTCTCCTCGACCACCTCGCGCTCGACCGGGATGACCAGAACCGGGCCGGTCAGCACCTGCCGCCCGCCCCACTGGCCGGCAATGTCGCGCAGCGTTTCGTCCTGCAGCCCGGCGCGTTCCTCGATGATCAGCGCAATGAAGATCAGCGGCACGAACATCAGCACCACCAGGCCGCACATGATGCCGAACCGGGTTGCGCGATCCATCAGGAAGGACTGCTCGCTCATGGCACACTCCGTGCTGTCAGCTGCCTTGTTTGCCGTACTGGCTGCCGCATTGTTTGCCGTACTGCCTGCCGCATTGTTTGCCGTACTGGCTGCCGCATCGGCGGGTTCATCGGCCGTGCTACAGAACGGGCCCCGCCCGGGCAAGGAGAACTCGGTGGATCTGTGACCTTGCCCACACTACCTCTCGCCCAGAAGTTAAGACCGGGTTGAGGACGGGGTTGAAGACGGGGTTGAAGACCGATGCGGCTGCGGGTGCAGGGAAGATTTCTGGCGATCTGGCTGGCGGCCCTGCTGGCGCTGACCGGCGCGGCGGCGTTGCCGGCATCGGCCGACCCGGGCTGGACGGCGCTGGACGCGCCCGGGCGCATTGCCCTGATGCGCCATGCGCTGGCCCCGGGCACCGGCGACCCGGCGCGCTTCCGGCTGGGCGATTGTTCCACGCAGCGCAATCTGGACGCGCGCGGCCGCCAGCAGGCCCAGCGGATCGGGGCGGCGCTGCGCGCGGCCGGCATCGCGTTCGACCGGGTGCTGACCAGCCAATGGTGCCGGTGCCGGGACACGGCGCAGCTCTTGGACATCGGCGCGGTCGAGGATTTCGCGCCGCTCAATTCGTTTTTTCGCGACAGCAGTGCCGGGCCCAGCCAGACCGAGGCACTGCGCCGCTTTCTGGCCGACCGTACGCCGGGCGCGCCGCTGATGCTGGTCACGCATCAGGTCAACATCACCGCGCTGACCGGGGTGTTTCCCCGCTCGGGCGAGGTGATCATCATCGAGGTCGACGCGGAGGGCGCAGTGACGGTGATCGACCGGGTGCTGATCGACGCCTGACGGCCGCCGCCCTCCTGTGCCCTCGCCCTATGCCCACACCTGTACCTGTACCCGGGCGCGCGGTCAGGCCCGGCGCTCGACCATCATGCGCTTGATCTCCGAGATCGCCTTGGCCGGGTTCAGGCCCTTGGGGCAGGTCTTGGCGCAGTTCATGATGGTGTGGCAGCGATAGAGCTTGAAGGGGTCTTCGAGATCGTCGAGCCGTTCGCCCGTCGCCTCATCGCGGCTGTCGATGATCCAGCGATAGGCATGCAGGAGCGCGGCCGGGCCCAGATAGCGGTCGCCATTCCACCAATAGCTGGGGCAGGCGGTGGAGCAGGAGGCGCACATCACGCATTCGTAAAGCCCGTCGAGCTTCTTGCGGTCTTCGATCGACTGGCGCCATTCATCGGCCGGGCGGTTGGTCTTGGTCTCAAGCCAGGGCATGATCGAGGCATGCTGGGCGTAGAAATGGGTCAGGTCCGGGATCAGGTCCTTGACC
>JBCDDO010000524.1:0-1842 GCA_039180245.1 Pseudomonadota bacterium
CCCATGCGCGCGGTGCCCATCAGATGAAATCCAGCCTCGCTCACCAGATCCTGGGTCAAGACCTCGCGCGCGCCAGCCTCGGTAAACGCTTCGCGCGCCCGGTCGAGCCCATAGGCGATCATTGCGCGGGTGGTGTCGTCAAGGGCGTAAATCATTTTCGGCGCCGGCACGCCCATCCGGTCGGTCAGCGCGGGGTCGAGCACCACTCGGTTTTCCTCGCGCGGCAGATCCTCGGTCGTGACGGTCAGCGAGGCGGTTTTGCCGAAAACATCGAGGAACCTGTCGTGATGCCCCGCCCCCCAGGGCAGGCGGGGCAGGTACACGCCCACCGCCGTGCCAAGCGGCCCGTCCGAGCGCACAAGCTGCATCTGAAAGCCGCGCTTGAAGCCGCGCGCCGCGTCGGTCTCATAGAATTCCTGACAGAGGATCGAAGTTGCAAAGGGTCCCTTGAACCCCTCCATCGGCTCGGCAAAGACGCCCGTTACCATCCCGGTGGGGTGATGCATCAGCCGCTTGCCCACAAGGCCCGACCGGTTGGCCAGGCCGGAAAGCAGAAGGAGCCGTGCCGTGCCGACCCCATTGGCTGCCAGCACCACCATCTGTGCGCGGATGCGCCGGGCGATGCCCGAAGCGTCGTGATAGGCAATGGCGGTGATGCGCCCCTGGGCATCGGCTTCGATCTCAAAGACCCGCGCTTGGGTGACCAGCTTGGCGCCGGCGGCCAGCGCCATCGGCCAATAGGTGATGTCGGTGGCCGAGCGCGCGCCGGTCGGACAGCCCACATCGCAGGGGCCGCAGAGATTGCACGCGCCGCGCCCGTCGCCATAGGGCTGGCTGTTGATCGCGGCATCGGACACCCACCAATGCCAGCCCAGCCGGTCGAAGGCCGCGGCCATGCGGGCGGCGCCGGGTCCGGCCGGCAGGGGCGGGGTCTGGCGCGGGCCCCGGGCTGGGTTGCCCGGGTCGCCGTTCAGACCCGAGACGCCCATGATGCGGTCGTTTTCTTCGTAGAACGGTTCAAGCTCCCAGTAATCGAGCGGCCAATCATCGCCGACGCCATCAAGCGTCTGGGTTCGAAAATCGCTGGGGCGGAAGCGCGGAAAATGCGCGCCCCAATGCAAGGTCGATCCGCCAACCGCATTGTACATCAGCGGCTTGATCGCAGCCTCGCTTTGCTCGATCGGGTAATCCCAGGGGTTCATCCGGGTGTTGGGATTGGGGTGATGGGTGGTCTGGCGGGCCAGCTCCCAATCCGGGCGCTGCGAGGGCGCGGCCGTGGCATCGACCCAGCCGCCCTGTTCAAGACAGGTCACCGACAATCCGGCCCGGGCCAGGCGCCAGGCCATCGCGCCGCCGCCCGCGCCTGCGCCGATGATCACCACCTCATCGGCCTCGGGCGCCGCCTGAGAGCTGGGTGCGGCGTCCATCGGCATCAGATCTCTCCCCCCGCGACCCGGCCGCAGCGCACCTGCCGCCCGTCGGGCAGGGCTGTGAGCTCTTGCGGCCTGTCGTGACAGGCGGGCACGGAAAACGGGCAGCGCCCGGCCAGGTAACAGCCCGCCGGCAGATCGACCGGTGAGGGGATCTCGCCGGTCAGCGCGCCGGTGTCGGGCTGATCGACCCGCCGATGCGCGGGATCGGGGCTCAGATGCGCCGATAAAAGCGCCCGTGCGTAGGGATGTGCGGGGCTGCGAAAGACCTGTTCGACCGTGCCAAGCTCGACGATCTGGCCCAGATACATCACCGCCACCCGATGGCAAAGATGTCTCACCGTGGTCAGATCATGGCTGATGAAGAGAAAGCTCAGCCCCAGCTCGGCCTGCAGGCGCCGCAAGAGCCGGA
>JBCDDO010000525.1:0-1836 GCA_039180245.1 Pseudomonadota bacterium
GAACCCGACCGTGCCGCGGTTCATGCCATAGACCGGCGCCGACAGACGCTCGGTCGCGTGCAGCGTGGCCAGCATGAACCCGTCGCCGCCCAGTGCCACGATCGCGTCAGCCTCGGCGCGGGCGACCTGCCCATAGCGATCGATCAACCGCGCCTGCGCCTGCGTGGCCTCGTCGCTGCCATTTGCCGTGAAATGGAGCCGCACTGCGCCGCTCTCCCCTTGGGGCGGGCCGCCTTGCACCCATGCCCCACCCGCCCGTATCGGTGCCGCCGTTCCGGCACCGCTGCGCGATCCTGCCCGTTGGACAAGCGCCAGGCAAGCATGTAAGCCCGAGGCGCAATGCTGCGCATGTCATGGAGGGCAGGGATGGACGACCTTGGCACAGCGCCGGATGCGGCGTTCTTTGTGGACTCGCTGAACACGCGCGATCCAGACGTTCTGGCCGCGTTGCGCGGCGAGTTGGGCCGGCAACGCGACGAGATCGAGTTGATCGCGTCCGAAAACATCGTCAGCCGCGCCGTGCTCGAAGCGCAAGGATCGGTGCTGACCAACAAATATGCCGAGGGCTATCCCGGCCGCCGCTATTACGCGGGCTGCGCCCATGTCGATGTGGTCGAACGTCTGGCGATCGATCGGGTGTGCCGGCTCTTTGGGAGCGGATTTGCCAATGTGCAGCCGCATTCCGGCGCTCAGGCCAACCAGGCCGTCATGCTGGCCACGATCAAGCCGGGCGACACGATCCTGGGCATGGATCTTGCGTCGGGGGGGCATCTGACACATGGCGCGCGGCCCAACCTGTCGGGCAAATGGTTCAACGCGGTGCAATACGGGGTGCGGCGCCAGGACAATCTGGTCGATTACGATCAGGTCGCCGAGCTGGCGCACAGCCACAAGCCAAAGCTGATCTATGCCGGCGGGTCGGCCGTGCCCCGCCAGATCGACTTTGCGCGGTTTCGCGCCATCGCCGATGAGGTGGGTGCGATCCTGCATGTCGATATGGCGCATTTCGCCGGGCTGGTGGCGGCGGGCTTGCATCCCAATCCGCTCGACCATGCGCATGTCGCCACCTCCACCACGCATAAGACGCTGCGCGGCCCGCGCGGCGGGATCATCCTGACCAATGACGAAGGCCTTGCCAAAAAGGTGAACTCGGCGGTGTTTCCGGGCCTGCAGGGCGGCCCGCTGATGCATGTGATTGCCGCCAAGGCGGTGGCGTTCGGCGAAGCGCTGGAGCCTTCCTTTAAGGACTACATCGCCGCGGTGATCGCGAATGCCAAGGCAATGGCTGCTGGTCTGATCGATGGCGGGCTCGACATCGTCACCGGCGGCACCGACACGCATCTCTGCCTGGTCGATCTGCGGCCGAAGGGGGTGAAGGGCAATGCTGCGGAAGATGCGCTTTTGCGCGCCCACATCACCTGCAACAAGAACGGCATTCCCTTTGACCCCGAACCGCCCATGGTCACATCTGGGCTGCGTCTGGGTACGCCGGCCGGCACCACCCGCGGCTTTGGCGAGGCCGAGTTCGGCCAGATTGCCGAATTGATTGTCGAGGTCATCGACGGATTGGCGGAAAACGGGGTCGAGGGCAATGGCGCGGTCGAAGCGTCGGTGGCCAAACGGGTCGTGGAGCTGTGCACCCGGCATCCGATCTATCCGGGCCTCTGAGCGCAGGCCGCAGACGCGCATCGCCGACATCCGGTGCGACCGGCACAACCGCCACGCGCATTGACGACGAACGCATGACGGCCGGCCGCCACGGGCCCAAGCCGCTCCCGTCTGCGCCTCGGGCGCAGACCAGACCGCCATTGGCGGGCAGCGCGCGGTATACCGCGC
>JBCDDO010000526.1:0-1824 GCA_039180245.1 Pseudomonadota bacterium
ATCGGGCGCCGGCATGCCCAGCCCGACCTCATAGTACCAGCCGACACCGGAGGCCGCCCCGGCATGACCTTTCATCGCCGCGCGCAGATACCACTCAAAGGCCCGGACCGGGTCGCGCGCGACCCCGAGCCCAAGCGCATACATCACGCCGATAAGCTCCTCGGCCTCGGCATTGCCCGACCGCGCCGCAGGCCAAAGCGCCGCGCGCGCGTCCTCAAAGCGCCCCGCCTCCATCAGGTCGCGCGCCTTTTCCAGATCGGCCGCAGCCGGGCTGGCCGACAACAGGGCAAGCAGCACGGCAAACGCCATCGGGGCCTGTCGCATGGCATCCTCCTGGCCGCACTCTGTCTGGCTGTGGCCGGTGCGGCAAGGGCCGAGCTGCCCGCGCCGGTCAGCCCGGACGCCTACCACCCTTTCGATCCGAAGCTGGCGCAGATCGGCCGGCTTTTGTTTTACGACCCGATCCTGTCGGGCAACCGCAACATCTCCTGCGGGACCTGCCATCACCATGATCATGCCTCGGCCGATGGGGTGTCGCTTTCGCTTGGCGAGGGCGGCATCGGGTTGGGGCCGGATCGCCGCCCGGGCCCCGACGGCATCGTCAAGCGCATCCCGCGCAACGCCCCGGCGCTGTGGAACATCGGGGCCCGTGAGTATGATGTGTTCTTTCACGATGGACGGGTGAGCCTGTCGCCCGATTACGGCAATGGGTTCGACAGCCCGGCTGAGGAATGGCTGCCCGCGGGGCTCATCAACTTATTGGCGGTGCAGGCGCTCTTCCCTTTGGTGGCGCAATTCGAAATGGCCGGCAATCCCGGCGAAAACGAGATCGCAGGCGCGGTGCATGATCGGATCGACGCGGCCTGGCCGATCCTGGCCGAGCGGGTGCGGGCAGTGCCGGCCTATCGGGAGATGTTTGCCGAGGCGGGCATCGCCCAGCCTCAGATAGCCGACATCGCCAATGCGCTGGCCGATTTCATGAACAGCGAATGGCGCAGCACCGACAGCCCCTTTGACCTTTTCCTCGCGGGCGAACCAGCGCTGAACGCGGCCCAGGACCGCGGGCTCAGGCTCTTTTACGGCGTTGCGGGCTGTGCGGCCTGTCATTCCGGGCCTTTGCTCACCGATCACGGCTTTCATGCGCTCGCCCTGCCGCCGATCGGTCCGGGCCGGACCCGGCGTTGGGACCCCTATGCCCGCGATCTGGGCCGCATGGGCGAAACCGACCGGCTGGAGGACGCCTATCGCTTTCGCACCCCCAGCCTGCGCAATGTGGCGCTGACCGCGCCCTACGGGCATAATGGCACCCTGCCGACGTTGCACGATATGGTGCGGCATCATCTCGACCCGCGCGCCGCGCTGGCGCGATGGACCCCCGCCATGGCCGCCCTGCCCGCCGCACCCGGCGCCGATGCCACCGATCTGGTGATCTGGCAGGATACGCGCGAGATGGCCCGCCTGCGCGCCCGGATCGACATTGCCCCCGTTTCGTTGAGCGAGGCTGAGATCGACGATCTGGTTGCCTTCCTGCACGCGCTCACCGGCACCGACAGCCTGACCGGGCGTTTGGGCCGGCCCGATGCCGTGCCCAGCGGCCTGCCCGTCGACTGATGGGCGGGCTTTTGGTCGTCGGCCAGGCCACGCTGGATCTGGTTCTGGCCGTGGAGGCCCTGCCTCAGGGCGGGCTCAAACACACAGCACAGAATGCCGAGTTGGTCGGCGGCGGCATGGGCGCGAATGCCGCTGTGGCCGCGGCGCGCCTGGGCGGCAGGGTCACCTTTGTCACCCGGCTGGGGCGCGACATGATCGGGCAGGCCATCGCCG
>JBCDDO010000527.1:0-1822 GCA_039180245.1 Pseudomonadota bacterium
AAGGAAGGCCAGACCGGCGGCATGAATGTGATGGTGATGACCGCAGGCAATGGCAATGAGGAGCTGGCGCTGCAATTCATGGATTATTGGCTCTCTACCGAGGTGCAGACCAAGCTTGCCGAAGCGCTGATCGACAGTCCGGCCAATGCCAAGGTGGTGGTTTCCGACGAGATCGCGGCCAACCTCACCTATGGCGCCGATGTGGTGGCGACGCTCGATCTGATCCCGCCTGCGGTGATCCTGGACCGGCGCGACGCCTGGCTGGAGCAGTGGAACGACAAGGTCGTGCAATAGCGCGGGGCGTTGCCTGCGCGTTGCCGCCGAACGGCGCGATCAGCGCATGTTTTCCAACCGTGCCGAGGCGCTGGCCCTGACCCTGCCCGCGGCGATTTTCGCCGCGGCGCTGTTCCTTTTGCCCATCGGCATCCTGCTGTCGGAGGCGTTTCGGATCGAGGGCGCCTGGACCCTGCAGGGCTATATCGACTTCTTCGAGAGCCCGCGCAACCGGGTGGTCTTCCTGCGCACATTGGAGCTCGGGGTTTTGGTGGCCGGCACCTCGGCGGTGATCGGCTATGCCGCGGCCTTTGCCATTGTCGGGCTCGACACGACCACCCGCGGCCGGGTCTTTGGGTTGGTGATCCTGCCGCTGATGATCTCGCCGGTCGCGCGCACCTATGCCTGGCTGGTGATCCTGGGCCGAACCGGCTTTGTCAACGAAGCGCTGGTCGGCACTGGCATCCTGGACAGCCCGCTGCGCATCCTCTTTACCGAAACGGCGGTGTTCATCGGCCTGCTGCAGCTCTTCATGCCGCTGATGATCATTTCGCTGGTCTCGGCAATGGAGAACATGCCCCGCGACGCGATTCCGGCCGCGCGCATTTTGGGTGCAAACTGGCTGCAGGTCTTCTGGCGCGTGGTGCTGCCGCTGACGCGCGAGGGGCTGGTGATCGGCGGCACGCTGGTCTTCACCGGGGCGCTCACCGCCTACATCACCCCGGCGATCCTGGGCGGGGCCAAGGTGCTGATGCTTGAGACGCTGCTCTACCAGCGCGTGACGGTTGCAAATGACTTTGTCTCGGCCAGCGTCATCGCCATGATCCTGATCGTGATGAGCTTTTCGGCCAATCTTTTGCTGCGCCGCATGGCCAGCGCGCGTCGGGCAAGGACGAAATGAGCCGGCTTGCCACATGGGTCACGCTGGGGCTGGTGCTGACCTTTTTGATCGGGCCGTTCCTCATTATCATCGCCGCGGCCCTGTCGGCGGGCAATTCACTGGCCTTTCCGCCGCAAGGGATCTCGCTGCGCTGGGTGGTCAAGGTCTTTGAGATCGAAAGCTTCCGCGAAAGCTTCGCCGTTTCGATGTTTCTTGCCGTGGGCGGCACGCTGGCGGCGCTGCTGATGGGGGTGCCGGCGGCCTATGGGCTGGTGCGCTACCGTGTACCGGGGGCCGAGACCATCCGCCTCATCGTCTCAGCACCCATTATCGTGCCGGGCATCATCGTGGGCCTTGCGCTTTTGCAATATCTGGTGATCCCCACCGGGGTCGGCATCCTCACCGCACTTTTCCTGGCCCATACCGCGCTGGTCCTGCCCTATGCGGTGCGGGTGGTGACCGCGAGCCTCGACAATCTGCGGGTGGACATTGAGGAGGCGGCCCTATTGCTGGGCTGCAGCCGGGCCGGCGCGTTCCGCCGCGTGGTGCTGCCCAACATCCGCGGCGGGGTGCTGGCCGCCTTCATCCTGGGCTTTGTAACCAGCTTCAACCAGGTGCCGGTGTCGCTTTTTCTCTCCGGCCCCGGGGTGCGGACCCTGCCCATCGACA
>JBCDDO010000528.1:0-1820 GCA_039180245.1 Pseudomonadota bacterium
CAGGCGGCATCGACATGGAGGCTCTATGGCAGATGGCGACGAAAAAATCAGGCTCTATGTTGCCGCGGATCTGGGCGAAGATGCGGAGATCCCGCTGCCAGGCAAGCAGGCGCATTACCTCGCTAATGTGATGCGGCGCCGGGCGGGCGACCGGATACGCGTATTCAACGGGCGCGACGGCGAATGGCTGGCCGAGATCGAAGCGGCGGGCAAGCGCGGCGGGTCGCTGCGCGCCCTGGCGCAACGCCGCGCCCAGGTGCAGGGCCCCGATCTCTGGCTTGCCTTCGCGCCGCTGAAGAAGGCTCGCACCGATTTCGTCGCCGAGAAAGCCTGCGAGATGGGTTGCCGGCGGCTGATCCCGGTGATCACGCAGCACACCAATGCGGAACGGGTGAATACCGAACGGCTTCGCGCCCATGCGGTCGAGGCAGCCGAGCAATGCGGGATCCTGGCAGTGCCGGAAGTGGCCAAGCCGATGCCGATGCCGGCGTTTCTCGAAGAACTGGGCGGCCGTCAAGTGATGTTCTGCGACGAGACCGGCGGCGGCGTGCCTGCGCAGGCAGCGCTCGGCCAGGCCAGCCCCGGACCCTGGGCGGTCCTTATCGGGCCCGAAGGCGGGTTCACGCCCGGGGAGGCCGCCCGGCTGCGCGCGGGTCCGGGCTGTCACGCGGTCTCGCTGGGCCCGCGTATCCTGCGCGCCGATACTGCCGCGGTGGCCGCTTTGGCGCTCTGGCAAGCGGTGCTCGGAGATTGGGAGCCGAGGGAGGAGGGCATATGAGTTTTCTGCGCGGCGAGGCGGTCTCGCTGGTGATCCGCGGGGCTGAACCTCTGTTGGCCGGGCTCGCAGCGCTCTGGCTGGGCGCGAGCGCCTTGCGGCTCGGCCTGGGCGGGCAGATCGCCGCGATCCTTCCCGCGGCGGGGGCAGCACTGGCCGCACTCTGGTGCGGCGTCAGCGGGACGCGGCTGGCCATCGCCCTGCGCCGCGGCAGCGAGGACCTGCCAGGCCCCGGCGTCGTTTTGGTCGAGGAGGGGCGGATCAGCTATTTCGGCCCGATCGGCGTTCCGATAGGCGGGCCCATCGGCACAGCGACCAGCGGACAAAGCCAAGGAGGCGACATCACCGGCGGGATCATCCGGCTGGACGACTTGCTCAGCATCGATCTGCTGCCCGCCACCCGGAAAGACCGGGCCCGGATCTGGCGCTTTTGCGATTTGACCGGCGCCGAATTGCAGATCCCGGAGACGGCCGAGGGGGCCGAGAACCTGCCCGACGCGCTCGGCCATGTTCCCGGCCTGAGCTACCAGACCATGGCCACGGCGCTCTTGTCGCGCAGCAGCCAGGTCCAGCCGGTCTGGCGCCGTCCGGCGACCGCGCGTTTGCGTTAGATCGCGGGTTCAGGCCCCCGCTGGCGCGTCGCGGATGCCCGCGATCCAGCGGATGGTCAGAAAGAGCGACCAGCCGATGATCACGAAGATCAACAGAAGCGCGCGGTCGAACTGCCCGTCCTGCACCAAGAACCCGTTGAGCACCGCCCCGACGGCGCCGAATATGGCCCCGCTCATCGCCCAGGCAAGGGAGCTCCGCTGATCCAACAGCCACAGCACCAGGATGCCAAGAAGCCCCAGGGTCAGGGTGAAGCCGAACATCAGCCCCATCGCGGTCAGCGTCACCTCGACCATGTAAGCCACCGCCGCGTCCATGCTGGGGCTCGTCAGCGCGACCACGGCGAAAGCAAAGGCCGTCGCCACCAGGCTCCAAATCAGCGGGGCCAACAACAACGCGAGGATCAGCCGGAGATAGGGCCGCTCCACCTCGTCCG
>JBCDDO010000529.1:0-1817 GCA_039180245.1 Pseudomonadota bacterium
ACCGGAAGAGGCGCTGGACCGGTTCCTGGACGCGCATGACCATCATTTTCCCGAGATCGACGCGGCGCCCTCGGACCCCGCGCCGCGTCGGGTACTGACCGAGGATCCGGACCTGGCCGGCGATGCGGCGCGCCGCCTGGCCCGCCTGCATCTGGAGCGCTATGCCGCGGATGCTGCAGCCCTGCCGCTGGCTGCTTTCGCGACTGCCGCGGCCGAGCTTGGGTATGATCCAATGCGGCTTGCGCGCAGCTTTTCGGCCGCACCGCTGGCGGTGTTTCGCCGGCTTGCAACCTTGCGCCGTCCCGGCCTCGACGCGCCCGGCTTTGCGTATCTGCAACTGAACGCCGCGGGCCATGTCGAAATGCGCCGCCCGCGCCACGGCCTGTCGCTGCCGCGGCATGCGACGGCCTGTCCGCTCTGGCCGCTTTTCGATGCGTTCGGACGCCCCGGCGATCCTGTAACACGCAGCTGTCAACTGCCCGATGGAACCCGGCTGGTTGTTCTTGCGCTCGCAGCACCCACCGCCCCGGTTGGGTTTGACGACACGGCGCGGATGCGTGCGGCCATGCTGGTGCTGAGCGAGAGCGAGAGCGAGGCCAAGGCCGCGGGCCTCTCGGTGGGCAGCGATGGGTCTCGCGGGCCGCGCCCTGTCGGCCCAGGATGCCGCCTGTGCAGTCGGGCCAATTGTGCAGAACGGGCCGAGCCGTCGGTGTTGGGATAGCGCCTGGTCGCGCGCGTGCGTGGCACCCTCTTGCGTCGCGCGCCAATCGGGTCAAATATGCGTCAAAGACGGCCGCAAGATGCCGCGATGCCTTTGGGGAGGGTGCATTTGGCACACCGCGTGCTCATCGTAGAAGACGAGCCGAACATTGCCGAGTCGCTGAGCTGGATCCTCCACCGCGACGGCTTCGACGTGGCAACCGAAACCAGCGGCGGCGCGGCCCTTGCCCGCATCGCATCCGAACGCCCGGATCTGCTGATCCTGGATGCGATGCTGCCCGAACGCTCCGGCTTTGACATTTTGCGCGACATTCGCGCAGCGCCCGACATCTCCTCGCTGCCGGTGATCATGCTGACCGCCAAAAGCCAGACCCGCGACCGCGAAGCGGCCGAGACCCTGGGCGTGGATCTGTTCATCGCCAAACCGTTTTCGAACGCGCATGTGGTGGCCTGCGCGCGGCGCCTGGCCGAAGCCGGCTGAGCGTCGGGGCCCATCGCGCATGCCTGTGCCCTTGCCCCCCAGCACCGGCGAGGATGCAGCGCAGGCCAACGCCGACCCGACCCTTCGCACCCGGCGCGCGCGCGAGCTGGCGGTGATTTTGCCGCTTCTGGGCGTGTTCCTGCTGGTCTCGCCGGTGATCCGCGTGTTTGCAGCCCCGGGCACCGTGGCCGGCATTCCGCTGATCGTGCTCTACATCTTCGGCGTCTGGGCGGTGATGATCGTGGCCACAGCTGCCTTGACGCGACGCTTTTTGCGCCAGGCTCCCCGGCGATGAGCGATCCGGCCGAGCCTGCCCGGCCGCAGATCGGGGCGCGGCAGGCGAGAGACGGGCGGTGAGCGGCAACCTTCTCATTGCCGCGTCCACATTTTATGTCGCGCTGCTTTTTCTCGTGGCGTTTCTGGCCGACAAGCGGGCCGCGGCAGGCCACACGCGCTGGCTGCGCTCGCCGCTGATCTACACACTCTCGATCTCGGTCTATTGCACAGGCTGGACCTTTTACGGGGCGGTCGGCTCGGCGGCCCGATCGGGGCTTGAGTTTCTGGCCATTTACACCGGACCGACCCTGGTCTTTGTGGGCTGGTGGCTGCTGTTGCG
>JBCDDO010000530.1:0-1808 GCA_039180245.1 Pseudomonadota bacterium
GCCATGTCGGCACCCAGCGCCAGGCCCGTCAGCGCCACCACGACCGCATAGCCCGTCACGTCGCCCGCGCCCAAAAACAGGCAAAAGGCAAAGACGACCGAGGCATAGAGCATCGCCCCGCCCCAGGCCCGGTGTTTCGACCAGCGCCGCGCCGCCCAGGTCCAGAACGGGATGCCGGCCACGGCGCAGAGGAAATAGAGCGGCACCAGCCAGGCCAGCGCCTCGGGCGCGCCAAGGCGGTATTCGACGAAGAACAGCAACAGGCTGGCCGGCAGCGCATTGGCCGCGCCGTTGATGAAAAAGGCAAGCAACAGCCGCCGGAACGGGCCGTTTGCACGCAGCGTGCGCACTCCCTCGCGCCAGTCGAGCCGGGGCGGGGTGAGGGCGGTGTTCTCGCCCATGCCCCAAACGGCCAGGCCAACCGTCAGCGGCAACAGGACCGCGACGGCGGCAAAGACCGCGATCAGGCCCGCGCCCCCCTCGCCGCCCGCGAAATAGAGGATGGTCGCCACCAGGGTGCCCACCAGCACCAGCGCCTCGCGCCAGCCGGTGATGCGCGCCCGGTCGTCATAGCCGACGGCCGCTTCGGCCCCCCAGGCGGCATAGGGGGTCTGCGCCATGGTCCAGCCCAATGTCAGCAGAAACAGCCACAGCACCGCATGGCCCAGCCCTGCATCGGCGGGCGGGACAAAGGCCTGCCAGCAGGCGATCACGATCACCGGCACGGCGGCGACAAACCAGACCCGGCGCCGCCCCCAGCGCGTTTTCGTGCGGTCGCTCAGCCAGCCCATCGCGGGGTCCGAGACGGCATCAAAGAGCCGGATCACGATCCAGGCAGCCCCCAGAGCCGCCAGGTCCACGCCCCGCTCGGCCACATAAAAGGGCGTCACATAGGTAAACAGCGGCAGATACATCGCCGCCAGCGGCAGCGCGGGCAGCGCATAGCAAAGAACCGAGAGCGTGCTGTGACGGGTCACGCCGGCGCCCCGGCCGGGCGCGGGCCTAGTCCTCTTCGCGCAGCTTTCGGCGCATCAGATGGACCAGCGCCCAATGGACCACCTCGGTCACAACGCCGACCACGGCGCAGGCCGCCAGCACCACCACCAGCAATTGCGTGTCGATCACCAGCAACAGCAACGGCTCGAGCGCCTGGCTCACGATCCGCATGAAGTCGTTGAAATGGTCGATGATGCGCCAGCTGGTGAGCACCGGAACGGCGATGAGGTAGAGAAAAATCGAGATGAAGATCGTCAGCACGCCCGACCAGATTCCGTTTGCCACCGCAACGATCAGACCCCAGCCCTGACGCACGGCGAGATTGGCAAAGCCCACGAAAGCCCCCGCAATTGACGCCATGACGCCGAATTCCGGGGCTTCTTTCATCAACGCTGCCGCCTCTGGCCGTGCCAGGGCAACATTGATGGCCCACGCCATCAGGATCCCGCAGATAAACCGGAACAGGAGCATTCAGCTCTCCAGATCGGACCATGCGACGGATGGCCCCGATCACAGCCGACCTGACCACCCCGCCCAGAAATTGCCGCATTTAGGCGGCCCGACGCAAGGATATTTGTGTAACGTCTGTCGTACCAGCAAAAAAACAGGCTGCGCAACAGGCGAGATAGAAGTTCCACATGCGATGGAAGCGGAGATCGAAATCCATGTTCGAGATCTCGTCCCAGCGGTGGTTGAACTGCTCGGACCATTCGCGCAGCGTGCGCGAATAGCTCTGCCCGAACTCGGTCGAGCCCTCGACCGCCAGGCCCGCGCGCCCGGCCTGATGGCGCAGCACCGTGGGCGAGGGCAGC
>JBCDDO010000531.1:0-1799 GCA_039180245.1 Pseudomonadota bacterium
CTGGCGGTGGCCGCGGTCACCGGCCGGCCGGCCGGATGGTGCGATATGGTGGCCCGGTTCTGGCCGGTCGACGGGGTGGTTGGCGAAAACGGCGCGCTCTATTTTGCCTATGACGCGGGCCAGCGCCGGATGATCCGGGCCTATGCGGTCGACGAGGCCGCGCGCGCCGAGGCGCAAATCGGGGCTCGCGCGCATTCGCGACCGCGTGCTGGCGGAAGTACCCGGCGCCGCGGTGGCCTCCGACCAGTTCGCGCGGCTGGTCGATCTGGCCATCGACTTCTGCGAGGACGTGCCGGCGCTGACGGAAGCCCAGATCGCGCGCATCAAGGAGATCTTCGAGGAAGAGGGCGCAGTCGCCAAGATCTCCTCCATCCATGTCAATGGCTGGTTCGGGAGCCATGACAAGCTGACCATGACCCGCCGGTTTGCCGCCGAGATCCTGGGTCTGGACATCGACACCGACCGCGACGCGGTGGTTTATTGCGGCGACAGCCCCAATGACGCGCCGATGTTTGCCCATTTCCCGCATGGCTGTGGCGTGGCCAATATCCGCGATTTCGAAGGCCGGATCGATGCCCTGCCGGGCTGGATCGCGCCGTCTCGCGGCGGGGCCGGGTTTGTCGAAATCGCCGAGCGGCTGTTGGCCGCGCATCGCGGGGCCAGTGCCAAAAACACTTGAAAACCGGCCCAACTGCGTCAACCATTCGGCGAGCGGCACCTCCACAAGGACGGCCGCATCGGGCAGAACGGCCCTTGGGGAGGACGCGAATTGGCAGCCGCGCCGGCGCGCAGGAAGGGATGGTACCTGTCCGACAGCCCGGCGCCGTGGCTGCTGCCGCTGGTCGCGATCCTGATCGTCTTCACCGTCTATCCGCTGATCTACAACATCTGGCTGAGCTTTCACGAATACGCGCCCTTCAAGCGCCAGCTCGTCTATGTCGGCTGGGAAAACTGGTCGCTTCTGCTGGCCGATGAGCGGTTTTGGGACGCGGTCTCGGTCACCTTCACCTATTTCACCATCGCCCTTGCCATTCAGGTGGTGCTGGGAATGGCCATCGCGCTGCTGCTGGACAGCGACGCGCCGGGCTTTGGCCTCTTGCGTGCGGTGCTGACCCTGACGCTGGTGATCCCGCCCGCGATCACCGGGATGATGTTCCTCTTGATCCAGGATCCCGAGTTCGGGGTGCTCACCTGGGTGCTCGAAGCGCTGGGCATCCTCTCGGGTCAGGCGCCAATCCTGGCCACCCCCGCAACCGCACTTGCTGGGGTGATGCTGGCCGATATCTGGCAATGGACGCCCTTTATGGTGCTGATCTTCATGGCCGGGCTGCGCGGCCTGCCGCCCGAGCCCTATGAGGCGGCGATGCTCGACGGGGCCTCGCCCTGGCACGTGTTTCGCCGCATCACCCTGCCCCAGATGTCGAAGGTCATCGCGGTCGCGGTCCTTTTGCGCGGCATCGATCTTTTCCGGATGTTCGATTATGTCTTCGTGATGACCTCGGGCGGGCCGGGCACGGCGACCTACACGCTCAGCCTTTATGCCTGGCAGCAGACCTTCAGCTTCATCAAATGGGGCTATGGCGCGACGATCAGCCTGGTCAGCCTGGTGCTGATCCTGGTGATTGCCAATCTCTTCATCTGGGTCTCGAAGGTGCGCTGGTGATTGTGGAAAGCAAATCGCGGCGCAGGCTGCGCATGATCCTCGCCTGGGCCGTCGTGGCGCTCTTTGCCTTCCCGCTTTACTATTGGATCACCACGGCCTTCAAGCAGGCCAAGGAGATCTTTTCCGTTCCGCCGAC
>JBCDDO010000532.1:0-1795 GCA_039180245.1 Pseudomonadota bacterium
ATCGCATTCGGGCATGGGGGCGAAGCTCACCTCACCCATGGTGCGCTCCTGTCAAATGCGGACCGGCGGGCTGGGTCATGCGCATGGCAGTTTCCACTGGTTCAGCTTACGGACATGTCCGCCTGCGGGGCGCGGCGCGGTTTCATTTCACGATAGAGGATAAAGAGCCCCGAGGCGACGATGAGCGCGATGCCCGCGGCATCCCACAGATCCGGGATCTCGGCAAAGAGCAGATAGCCCAGCGCGAGCGCCCAGATCAGCCGCGCATAGTCGAGCCCGCCGACCACCATGGAGGAGGAGAGCCGATAGGCCAGCGCCAGGAGGCTGTGCACCCCAAGTGCGACGGCCGCCAGCATCGCCAGCCAGGGCCAGGCCGGAAGCGGCGGGATGCGCGCCTCGGCCGCGTAAAGCGGCGCGAACAGCAGCCCGCCAAAGAGCGACAAATGGAAGATCACCGCGAAATTGGAGCTGCGCGCCGGCATCCGCCGCACCGCAAGCGCCATGCCCGAGCCCAAGAGCGCGCCGACAAGCGCGATGCCGGCGCCAAAGCTCACCCCCTCGGCGCTGGGACGCAGGATCAAGAGCGCGCCGAGAAACCCCACCGCCACCGCGACCCAGCTTGCCCGGGTGACCCGCTCGCCGAAAAAGACCGCCGCCAGAAGCAGCGCAAAGATCGGCGTGGTGAAGTTGATCGCCGTGGCCGTGGCAATCGACAGATGCTGGATCGCGACGTAAAAGCAGCTCATCGCCGAAATGGTGAAGGCGGCGTGCACCAGATGCGCGCGGCGGTCCGCGGACATGACCTCGCGCCGGAACCGGGGCAGTGCGGCAATCGGCAACAACACGCCCAGCACAAGGAAGGTGCGCCAGGAGAGCATCTCCAGCGTGCCGATCTCCAGCGCCTCCAGATAGCGGATGGCGACGGCCATCAGCGGGATCAGCAGGGTGTTGCCCAGCATCGCGCCTGCCCCCAGCACCGGCCGGGCGGCCAGCACGCCGGACCCGGCCTGTGTGGGCCCGGCCTGCGTGGGCCCGGCCTGCGAGGACCCGGTCTTCGCGGGGCTGTCGGCTCCCCCATCCACCATCTCTCTCCCGCATCAGCTTTCCTGGCAGCCACACTTCCCTATTTCCGGCCGCCGCGCTAGACAGCGAAGCATCAGAGACATGGGCGTGACGTCATGACGATGGACAAGACCTTCGACGCAAACCGCGTCGAGCGCGAGATTTATGAGGCCTGGGAAGCGGCCGAGGCCTTTGCCGCCGGTGCAAATGCACGCCCGGGGGCCGAGACCTTCTGCATCATGATCCCGCCGCCCAATGTAACCGGGGCCCTGCATGTGGGCCATGCCTTCAACAACACGCTGCAGGACATTCTGACCCGCTGGCACAGGATGCGCGGGTTCGATACGCTCTGGCAGCCGGGCACCGACCATGCCGGGATCGCGACGCAAATGGTCGTGGAGCGGGAGCTCGCCAAGACCAACCGCCGGCGCACCGATTTCTCGCGCGAGGCGTTCACGGCGTTGGTCTGGGACCAGAAGGTCCGCTCACGCGACAACATCAAGACCCAGCTCAAGCGGCTGGGTGCCTCCTGTGATTGGTCGCGCGAGGCCTTCACCATGTCGGGCGCCCCGGGCGCGCCGGCCGGTGAGGAGGGCAATTTCCACGATGCGGTGCTGAAGGTCTTTGTCGAGCTTTACAATCGCGGGCTGATCTTTCGCGGCAAGCGGCTGGTCAATTGGGACCCGCATTTCGAAACCGCCATTTCCGATCTGGAGGTCGAAAACCGCGAAAT
>JBCDDO010000533.1:0-1789 GCA_039180245.1 Pseudomonadota bacterium
ATCGAGCTTCCGGTCCGCCGCCCAACCTGTCCGGCCTTTGGTGGACCGGAGCTTGCAACGCTCTACTGCACCTCGGCCTCCATTGGGCTCGACGCGCCGCCTGGCGCGGGCAGAGCGCCCGATCAGACATCGGGCGCACCAAACGGTGCGCTTCTGGCCCTCGACTGCGGCGCAAGGGGTCGCCCAGAGCCCGCTGTTCTCCTCTAGGCCCGCAACCTCGCGGGCCCACAAGCACGGCGCGTCGCCTACTGGCCCCCGGCGAACCGTTCCCGCGCCTGTGCCACGCCGGCACCGACCAGCGCGATATCATTGGCAACCACGGCCAAACCGTAGCCTTGCGCGGCGCGCGCCGCCGCGGCCTCGGCGTTCATGGTGAAGATCCCGCAGGGGGTTTGAGCGGCTTGACAGGCCGCGAGCACCGCGTCGCAGGCGGCCTCATGGGCCGGGTCGCCCGGCGCGCAGCCAAGCGAGATCGCCAGATCGCCGGTGCCGATAAACACCATGTCGAGCCCCGGTGTCGCCGCGATCTCGGCCGCCGCTGCCACACCGGCTGCGGTTTCGATCATCACCATGGTCACGGTCCGGGCCGCGGCGCCCCCGACATAAGCCCCGAAATCGGCCAAAGGACGTACGCCGCCGGCCGACCGGCGGCCATGGGGCGGGTAATGCGCCGCGGCGACCGCCGCCGCCGCTCCTTGGGCGGTTTCAACCAGCGGCACGATCACCCCGGTGGCGCCGGCGTCCAACGCCTCATTGATCAGCGCCAGGCGGTTCTCTGCGACCCGCGCCAGGACCGGGACCTTTCGTGCCGCGCCCACCGCCGCCTCAAGCCCAAGACGGTCGAAAAGACCGTGTTGAAGATCGATCACCAGAAGGTCGGGCGCTTCGCGTGCGGCCACCTCGGCGATTGCCGACCCGCCCAAGGTCAGCCAAATCGCGCCCAGCGCGTCGCCGGCCGCGATGCGAGACTTCAGCGTCATGCCTTGGCCGCCTGGCCATCGCGGAGCCCCGCCTCGCGCAGAAGCGGCAGCACCCGGGCGGCAAAGAAGGGCATCTCGGCGATGTAATTCACGAAAGTCAGCGCCGCG
This sequence comes from Pseudomonadota bacterium, assembly GCA_039180245.1. Lineage (GTDB taxonomy): Bacteria > Pseudomonadota > Alphaproteobacteria > Rhodobacterales > Rhodobacteraceae > J013. The sequence continues at coordinate 1,089 of JBCDDO010000533.1, forward strand.
CCGGCATAGCCCTGATCGCAGATGGCGATGAGATCCTCGGCAATGCGCTGGGGCGTGCCGATCAGCGGATAGCTGCCCGCCCCGCCGGCAAAGCGCTGGCGATAGCGTGCAAAGGCATCCGGGTCATGCGAGCCAGCAAACTCCTTCTTGCGCGCCATATGATCGTCCACCGCCGCATGGTCGGCCTCGGCCACGGCATAGCGGTGGTAATAGGCCTCCGCCTCGTCCTGGCTTTCGCGGCACACGACATGGCCCACGGTGTAGATGCCGACCTCGCGGCCCACCGCAGCAGAGCGGGCGCGTATGTCGGCGATATGCTTGGCCCCGTCCGCGAGTTCGGAGAAGGTGGAGAAGAGATACTCGCAATGGCGCGCGGCAAAATCGCGGCCGGGCGCCCCGAAGGCCGCATTCATCGTAACCGGGCGCGGGGTTTGCAGGCTGGCGGGGCGGCTGATCACACCCTTCAGGTCATAATACTCACCCTGAAAATCGGCCGGGGCCGCGTCGGAATAGGCCGCTTCGACCACTTGGATCCACTCGGCCGCGCGCGCGTAGGCCCGCTCATCCGGGTGCGCACCGAACATCGCAAACTCGGCCGGGTTCCAGCCGCAGACGATGTTGAGCCCGCTGCGCCCGCCCGAGATATGGTCGACCGTGGCCAGCGCCTTTGCTGCATGCACCGGATGCACAAGCGGCACATG
>JBCDDO010000534.1:0-1785 GCA_039180245.1 Pseudomonadota bacterium
GCTGGTCTTTCAATCCTATGCGCTGTTTCCGCATCTGACGGTTTATGACAATGTCGCCTTCGGGCTGCGGTTGAAGCGCGTGGCCGATCTCGATGCACGGGTGAAAGCAGGGCTGGCAACCGTGGGGTTGGAGGCGTTTGCCGACCGTGCCCCGGCGGCCTTGTCAGGCGGGCAGCAGCAGCGCGTGGCCCTGGCCCGCAGCCTGGTGATGGAGCCCAAAGTGCTGTTGCTCGACGAGCCGCTCTCCAATCTCGATGCCCGGCTGCGGCTTGAGATGCGCATGGAGCTGCAACGCGTGCAGCGTCAGACCGGGGTGACCATGGTCTTTGTCACCCATGACCAGGCCGAGGCGATGGCCTTGGCCGACCGCATCGTGGTCATGCGCGACGGGCAGATCGAGCAGATCGGCAGCCCGGAGGCGATCTACACAGCGCCGGCCAGCCGATTCGTCGCCGATTTCGTGGGGTTTGAGACGATCCTTCCCGACGATGGGCAGGGCGCAGGCGAAACCGGCGCGCCAGCGGGCTGGCTGGCCTGGCGGCCCAGCGCGGTGCGGCTGGGCGTGGGTCCCTATCGCGGCATCATTGCCGGCGCGGCCTTCGCCGGTGAGCGCCGCGACTATGTCATCGACACGCCGATGGGGCTGATCAAGGCGGATACGCCGGCCCAGGACCCGCCGCTTGCACCCGGTGCCGACATCGCCTTCGATCTGCCCCGGGCGGATGCGGTCTGGTTGGAGCGCTAAGCGATGGGCGTCTGGGTCGACACGGATATGAGCACCGACGACATTTTCGCCATCTGCGTTCTGGCTACACATACGGAAATCGACGGCATCTCGCTCACCCATGGCGTGACGGGCCTTGCCCAGGTTCGCCGCAATGCGGCAGGCGCAGCGGCGGCGCTGGGCTGGCAGATCCCGATCCATCACGGTGCCGATCAGGCGCTTTTGGGCGGGCTGCTCGACATCACCCATATCCTCGGCGAGACCGGCATCCGCAGCCGCGGCACCACCCTGCCCGACGCGCCGGACCGTGCCGGACCAGGGGCAGTGGCCGCTCTGGCCGGCTGGCTGGAGGGGCAGGCCTCGGCCCAGATCCTCGCCCTGGGCCCGCTGACAAACCTCGCCGCACTGGCGCTGATCCGCCCCGATCTTCTGACCCGCATCGAACGGATCACCTGGATGGGCGGCGGGGTCACATCGGGCAACCACACCGCCTCGGCCGAGTTCAACGCGCTGGCCGACCCCGAAGCGCTGGCCGTGCTGCTGGCCCGCGCGGTGCCGATCCGGATGATCGATCTCGACGCCTGCCGGCGGGTACAGATCACCGAGGATCATGTCAGCCAATTGCGTGCAGGCGCCGGCCGCAACGCCATGCTGATGGCCGATCTTCTGGGCGGGTATCTCGACATCGCGCTGGAGCGCGGCCGGCCGAGCATGGCGCTCTACGACCCTGTCGCCGCAGTGGCGCTGATCCGCCCGGATCTGTTCTCCTTCGCGCCGGTGCGGCTGGAGGCCGAACTCAGCGGCACCCACACACGCGGCCGCACAGTGGTCGAAACCCGACATCCCGACACCCATAATGCCCAGATCGCGACCGATCTCGACGCCGCCTCGATCCTCGATCTCTGCATGGCCGCATGGTGCGCCGCGTGAGCGAGGCCGACCTCTCAGATCGCGCATTGCGTGATCGGGCGGTTGCGGCGGCGCGGGGCGAGGCGCCCTTCGATCTGCTGATCCGGGGCGCGCGCCTGGCCGATATGCTGACCGGCCAGATGCGCCCGGCC
>JBCDDO010000535.1:0-1781 GCA_039180245.1 Pseudomonadota bacterium
CTTTGTCGTGCCTGGGATGTGAAATCTTCGCGATGGCTTTGATCTTGATTTCAATAACGTTGAGTTGGATTTTGGGACGACACCAAACATTTAATGTGTGACCTAATTTCTAGTATTTATCGAACTCTAACTTTCACTGTGAACCCATGTTTCTGTGTGGATGAGTTTCACGCGGCGAGGTCATAGCCCAGCGCGGCCAACCCGGCCCGGTCGGCGCTGTTGGCAAGCTCGGTATCGGGAAGGGTGAGGCCGTGCATGCGCACCAGCGCCGATCGGATGCGGGGAAACCCCCGGCCTCGCGGGCGCACAAAGCGCGACATGAACACATCGTAGAGGCGGGCCATGGGGTGCCGGGTGGCGGTCACCGCCAGTCGGATCGCGCCCTGTCGAAGCCCCGCCTCAACCTCACGCTGCGTCAGCGTCGCGTGCAGCGCCGGGGGCTGCCCCCCACCCTCGGCCACCAGACCCGCCAGCCAATGTGCCAGGCAATCCTCATGCGCGCCGGGGATCGGCACGAAGAGAAGCCGTGCTGCGGGGGCCAAACGCACCCCGCGCAGCATTGGCCGAACGGGCTCGACTTGCGGTTCCTTTTCCGGGCGTTCCAGCACCTCGGGATTGCTCACATGCGCGGCCAGCGGGCCCGGGTTCTGGCGGTGCAGGGTCGGCGAGATGCGGCTGAGCTGATGCGCGCTGCCCAAAAAGCGCCCGAGCCCATTGATCAGCGCCAGCTCGCCAAGCTCCTCAAACCGCAGGTGAAAGGCGCTGCAGCCGGCCTCCCGCATCTGCCGCAGGAAGCCAGTGCGCGCCTGCTCTCGCGTCGTGCGAAACGCGGCCAGCGCGCCGGCATCGACATGCACCTGGGCCGATTTCCGCTTCCCCCGCGAGGTGAGCATCCACTGCCCCGTCTCGCGCGCAATGAGCAGCGACACGAAGCTCTCCACAGCGTCGCGGTCAAGCAGGATCCGGGCACAGCCGGGATCTTGCGCCACATGGGCCAGCACGCGCGGATCGTGATCGTCGAATATCCGGAAGCCGGGCAGTTGCGGTCCGGACCGGGCAATCATCCGCTCGATCAGCGCCAGAGGTTCGGCGTTGCGGGCGGCCAGGCTGAGGCCCTCGAAATCAGATCTGCCCGGCTGCCCGACAAAACTGGGGTTGAAGAGCTCGCCATGGCACAGCAGGTCCGGGAACTGGGCCAGGGTGCGCTGCAACAGGTTCGAGCCCGTGCGCATCGCCGCAACAATTGCAAAATAGCGCAGCGGATGCGTGCGCCGCGCCGGGTCCGTTGCCGGCGGCGCGCTCACGCAGAGATGGTCATGGCCCGGACCGCACCGGCGCTGTGCGCAGCCCGTGCCCGTTCGGCCTCACGCAGACGGGCCGCGTCGCGATAGCCCGTTGCAAGAGCCACCTGCGAGATCGCATAGGGCGCGGCCGCGGCGACCTGGCCCAAAAAGGCGGCCCCGTCCCAGCCAAAAGCCGCGGCATGCGACAGAGCGGCGGTGGGATCTGCGACGGCATCGGCCAAAGCAATTTCAACGATCTGCGCCTTCGGCTCGGGCATTGTCTCATGCTCGGGCTCGGCGCCGGCGACGCCGCTGGCCACCAGTCCTTGCGCGAGCTCAACCACCCGATGCATGTCGCCTCTCGCCGCGCGGCTCAAGCGCAGCAGCCAGTGATCGGCGATGCGCAGGATGCGCGCATTCGGGTCTTGCATGATGAAACGACGCAAGCGGACATCATCCTCCGCATCAATCTGAAACCCGCTCAGCCCAGGGCTCGCC
>JBCDDO010000536.1:0-1763 GCA_039180245.1 Pseudomonadota bacterium
CCTCAGCCGGGACTATTTCGCCTTGCGCAAACCGCTGGAGCGGCGGCTCTACGAGATCGCGCGCAAACATTGCGGACGCCAGGGGCGCTGGCAGATCTCCATGGCCACGCTCTGCGCGAAATCGGGCTCGGCCTCCCCCTTGCGGGTCTTTCGCAAGATGGTGCGCGACATCGCTGCCGCCGACGGGCTGCCGGACTACACGCTCGAGGTCGCGCCCGGCGATCTGCTGGTGGTGCGTCCCCGCGCGGTCCTGGAGGAGGCCGGCCCCCGGCTCGAGGCGGCGGCCTATGAGGCTGCCCGCACCGCGGCGCCCGGCTGGGATATCTATGCGCTGGAGGCCGATTGGCGGCGCTACTGGGCGGCCAGCGGCCGGCCTAAGCTCACCAGCCCGGCGCGGGCCTTCGTGGCCTATTGCGCCAAGCGGGCAGGGTAGGGCGCGCCCCGAAAACTCCCCTGGACGATCTGGCCGGCGGGGCAGCGGTCCTGTAGCTTTGCGCCATTGTCTTTTCTCAATTGCGAGGTCCACCCATGCGTGCGCTCCTGTCCCTGTTCTGCACGGCCCTGGCGGCCCTGAGCCTGACGGCGCCGATGGCCGGCGCGGCGACCTTTTCCTTCACCGGCACACTGACGACCCCGGTGCGGGAGGTGCAGATCTTCTCGGTCATCCTCGATGCCCCCGGTCTGCTGACCGCCACCAGCTACAGCTTCGCCGGCGGCACCAATGCGGCGGGCGAGGTGATCCCGAACGGCGGGTTTCATCCCTATCTTCATCTCTATGATGCCGGGGGGCAGTGGATCGCGTCGAACCGCAACGGCCGCCCGGTGGCCGAGCCGGGGACGGGGCTGGCCTGGGATGCGCTGCTGAGCCGGTCGCTGGACGCCGGCAGCTACCTGGTGGCCTTCTCCCGCGAAGGGGTCTTTGTGCCCGTCGGCGGGACCGCGCCGGACGGGTTCATCCAGGCCCGGGCGATTATCGAGACCCGCGGACTGCATTGGGCGATCGATATCGACGGGGTGGACAGCGCCATCTATGACGGGCCGGTTCTGGCCCAGGGCCTGCCGCAGCCAGTGCCGCTGCCGGGGGCGGTGCTGCCGACGCTCACCGGGCTTGCCGCTCTGGCGGGCCTCGGTCTGGCCCGCTGCCGCTGCAAGGTCTGAGCCCCACCTGGCCGGGGTCATGGCCGCCCCTGTTTCGCACGCGAAACACACCTATGCCGCCGGGCTGCGGCCCCGGCGCCGGTTGATCTCGCCCATAGCCCAGCCCAGCATGCGCGGCATCGCCAGGGCCGAGAGCGCGGCCGCGGCCAGCAGCACCAGCTGGAACAGGTGGGGCATCTCCCAGGGATTGTCGCTCGGGGGTGCGATTGCCAGATCCACGCAGACCAGTCCGATCACCGCCGCAAAGGCCGCAAGCGGCGCCACCGTGCGGCGGAGCGGCAGCCCCTGGTGGCGGGCGTTCAGCCACAGCCCGTAGAGCAGGGCGGCGGCCTCGGAGGCCAGCCCCGCCAGAGCCACCCCGACCACCCCGTAGCCCGCAAGCAGCGCGCCATAGGCGGCCAGGATGCCGAGCGCGCGCAGGATCCCGGTATAGAGCAGCGCGGTGGTGCGCCCGGCGGCCATGGAAGTCGTGTTGGGCGCGGTGCGCGCGATCCGTACCGCCTGGCCGAGGCCGAGCAGCACCAGCACCACCGCCCCGGGCGCGTAGCCCGGCCCGAAGAGCCCCACCATCAGTGCAGGCCCCGCGATGGCCAGCCCCACCGCCA
>JBCDDO010000537.1:0-1758 GCA_039180245.1 Pseudomonadota bacterium
CGTTCTGGGCCTGATAAAACGGCTGGCCGGTTTGGACCAAGGCGGCCGCATCGACCAACAGCACGACAGGCGGGCCGTGGCGCGCGCCCACGCTCCAGGCGGCGTCTGCCTCCGCACTCAGATGCACATAGCGCTGCCCCATCGGGCGCAGCCCCGCGCAAGATGGCATCGCGCGTCCCGGCTGCTGTGCCATGGTAGAGCGCCTGGGGCGGCGCGACCGGCGCAAGCCCCAGATCGACCTCCTCGGTGGAATGGCCCTGCGCCGCGCGGATCAGCCGCCCATCGGACGAGATTGCAAAGCGCTTTTTGTCATTATTCGCAACCACCGCCGCGATCAGCTCGCGGGTCAGCGCCATATCGGCCTTGGCGACCAGCGCACGATCTCCGCCCAGCCTTACGCGTCGAGCGTGAGTTCAATGCCCTCGGGCCTATGCCACAGCACCAGGCAGGAACTTGCTGATCTGGGCGCGGCGTTTTTCCTTATCCCCCGCCCAGCGCTTGGGTGACGCCGGCGCAATCCCGGCCTAGGCTTGGCGCATGACACCCGATCTGTTCGACGATGAGCCGGACGCGCCCAGCGGCCCTGCCACGGGACCGCGGCCCCTGGCCGACCGGCTGCGCCCGGCGCGGCTGGCGGAGGTGATCGGGCAGGACCATCTTCTCGGCCCGGAGGGCAGCCTGACGGCGATGCTGGCCGCGGGCCTGCCCTCGCTCGTCTTCTGGGGGCCGCCCGGGGTGGGCAAGACCACCATCGCGCGGCTTTTGGCGGGCGAGACCCAAAAAACGTTCGTGCAGATCTCGGCGATCTTCACCGGCGTGCCGGAGCTGCGCCGCATCTTCGAGGCCGCCCGGCTGCGCCATGGCCAGGGGCATGGCACGCTCCTCTTCGTCGATGAGATCCACCGCTTCAACAAGGCCCAGCAGGACGGCTTCTTGCCGCATATGGAGGATGGCACGATCACGCTGGTCGGGGCGACGACCGAGAACCCCTCTTTCGAACTCAACGCCGCACTTTTGTCCCGCGCCCAGGTTCTGGTGCTGCACCGGCTCGACGAGGCGGCATTGGATGCGCTGCTCGTCCGGGCCGAGGCGGAGACCGCGCCGCTGCCGCTGACACCGGCCGCGCGCGCGGCGCTGATCGCGATGGCCGATGGCGATGGGCGGGCGCTGCTCAATCTGGTCGAGCAGCTTGCCGGCATCGACAGCCCGCTTGATCCGGCCGCGCTACAGGCCCGGCTGGCGCGCCGGGCGGCGCAGTACGACAAATCCGGCGATGCGCATTACAACCTGATCTCGGCCCTGCACAAATCGGTGCGCGGCTCAGACCCAGATGCCGCGCTTTATTGGCTCGCGCGCATGCTGGAGGGGGGCGAGGATCCGCGCTATCTGGCGCGCCGCATCACCCGCATGTCGATCGAAGATATTGGCCTCGCCGACCCGACCGCGCAGCGGCTCTGCCTCGATGCCTGGGCGAGCTATGAGCGGCTGGGCTCGCCCGAGGGCGAGCTCGCGCTGGCCCAGGCGGTGATTTACCTGGCGCTCGCGCCGAAATCCAACGCCGCCTACACCGCCTATAAGGCCGCGCGGGCCGCGGCGCGGCAGACCGGCTCGCACCCGCCGCCCAAGCACATTCTGAACGCCCCGACCAAGCTGATGAAAGAGCAAGGCTATGCGGCGGGCTATGCCTATGACCACGATGCCGAGGACGGGTTTTCCGGGCAGAGCTACTTTCCCGAAACGCTGGCGCGGGAGAGTTTC
>JBCDDO010000538.1:0-1756 GCA_039180245.1 Pseudomonadota bacterium
GCACTCACCCTAACATCCGAATGTGTCACAAAACTGTTATGAACTGCACATCGAAAGTATTGCGTGAATGGACGCTCCACCGCGCGGGGCTTGAACCTTGCGACCAGGTCGGGGAGGCTCGCCTGCCACGAGACCCCATGCCGATCCAGAAAGGACAGCCGCCGTGATCACGCAATCCGATATCGAGGCGGCCGCCGAACGCATTGCCGGCCATGTGCGGCGCACACCGATGCTGGAGATCGAGGCGCAGGGGGTGGCCGGGCCTGCGCTGGCGCTGAAGCTCGAACACACCCAGATCACCGGCTCGTTCAAGCTGCGCGGGGCGTTCAACACCATGCTTTCGGCGACGTTGCCGGATCAGGGCGCCGTTGCAGCCTCGGGCGGCAATCACGGCGCGGCGGTGGCCTATGCGGCAACGCAGCTGGGCGCGAAATCGACCATATTCGTGCCCGCGGTCATCGCCGATCCGGTCAAGATCGCCCGAATGGAGGGGTTCGGCGCCAAGATCGTGCTGGTCGATGGCGGGGTGAATGATGTGATGGCCGCCTATGCCGCGCATGCCGAGGCAACCGGGGCGCTGTCAGTGCACCCCTATGATGCGCCCGCGACCCTGGCCGGGCAGGGCACGCTCGGCCGCGAGATCGAGGCCGATGCGCCGGATCTCGACACGCTTTTGATCTCGGTCGGGGGCGGAGGGCTGATCGGCGGCATCGCCGCCTGGTATGCCGGGCGCATCCGGATCGTCGCGGTGGAGACCGAGGGCACCAATTCGCTGGCGCTCTCGCTGGCCGGCGGCAGCAAGGCGCAGATCTCGCCATCGGGCCTTGCAGCAAGCGCGCTGGGCGCACAAAGCGTCGGCGATCTGTCGCTCGAGATCCTGCACAGGCACCGGCCGGTCACCGCCGTGGTCAGCGATGCGGCGGTCCAGGACGCCCAAAAACGGCTGTGGGAGGGCGCACGGCTGGCGGTGGAGCCCGGGGCTGCGACGGCGCTGGCGGCCATCACCTCGGGCGTCTATGCCCCGGCGCCGGGCGAGCGGGTGGGTGTGTTGCTTTGCGGGGGAAATGCCGCACCGGGCTGGTTTCTCGACTGAGGGCGGGATCCTCACAGAAAGCTGAAATCGCCGGCATCGAGCAACGCCATCGACACGCCCTCCAGCGTCACCGAATCCTCCGGGCCCAGATCGAAACGCACACCCCCTTCGGTGGTTTCGCTTGCTGTCGCCAGCAGGGCCTCAAAATCTGCAACGCCAAGCGCATGGTCGATCTCGATCATGTCGCGCCCGGCGCGGAAATCGGCCACCACATCATGCCCGGTCCCGTCCATGAAGCGGAAGGTGTCACGGCCCCAGCCGCCCTCCAGCCGATCATCGCCCGTGCCGCCATCGAGCAGATCGAAGCCGCTATTGCCCCACAGCCAATCCTCGCCGGCCTCGCCCAGCATCAGATCGCGCCCGCGCCCACCCCTGGCCAGATCATCGCCGGCTCCCAAAAGGATCTCGTCGGATCCGCCCTGGCCTTCGACATAGTCATCGCCGGCGCCCGAGACGATCAGGTCGTTGCCCTTGCCGCCCCCGATCACATCCGCGCCGCTGCCGGTGATCACGACATCGGCCGCGCCACCGGCCAAAATGACATTGTCGCCCGCCAGATCGAGGATCACGTCGCGCCCGCGCCCGGTGTCGATCAGATTGTCGGCGATCAGAAGCAGCGATGTGCTGTCGGCCGGCTCAACCGCCGCGCTCCGGTCGGATGCA
>JBCDDO010000539.1:0-1749 GCA_039180245.1 Pseudomonadota bacterium
CAGCGGGGTGGCATCGGACAGGCCGCCAGAAGGCCGCCCATAAGGCCCCTCAGAGACGCCCCCGGCCACGTCCCCGGCCACGTCGTCGGAACCACCCCCAGACACAGCTTCGGACAGGCCGCCCCGGAAACAGGCATCCACCAGCCGCAGGATCGGCGTGGCGCTGCGGAAAGAATGGCGCAGCGGCGTCTGCCGCAACTGGCTGCCCAGCGCGGTGAGCGACCGGTCGAACCGGTCGCGCATCTCCAAAAACGCGCGCGGCCGGGCGCCCTGGAACGAGTAGATCGACTGTTTCATGTCGCCCACGGCAAAGACGGTGCGATCGAGCGTGCGCGCGCCGGCACCGGCCAGCGCCTCTTCGGCCAGGGCCGCGACGACCTGCCATTGCGCGGGGCTGGTGTCCTGCGCCTCATCGACCAGGATGTGATCGATGCCGCCATCGAGCTTCCAAAGCACCCAGGCGCGCATGTCGGACCGGGTTAAAAGCTGCCGGCTGCGCTCGATCAGATCCTCAAAATCGAGCGCACCGGCCCGGGCCTTGGCCGCCGCATAGGCCCCGATCAACGCGCGGGCAAACCGGTGCAGGATCTCGGCCCGGTCGAGCGCCGCCGCACCCAGCCGCGCGTGCCGCGCCGACAGAACCGCGGCACCCAGGGCCGCCATGTCCTCGGCCAGGCCCGGCCTGAGGGCGCGGGCGGCCTTGCTGGGAAAGCCCCGTTCGCTGCGCGGCAACCCTTTCTCGGTCAGAAAAGCCGCCTCCAAAGCCGCAAGCGTCTCCACCGCCCCAGCATCGGGCGCGCGCCCCGGGTCGGCACCGGCGGCCTCTGCCACCACCCCAATCTGCAAAGCCTGCGCGATGGCCTGGGCCGCCGCCTGGTCCAGGACCCCGCCCGCGGCCAGTGCCGTCGCCATGCCCCGCAGCCGCTGGGCCGGCATGCCGGCCAGCGCCGTGGCACAGCAGGCGGCCGGCCCCGCATCGGGATCGACGTCCAGAACCGCCGCCAGCGCTGCGCGGTCGATGCCGGCGGGGTAAAGCCCGCGGTCCTTCAGGATCGCCTCGATCAGCGTCTCCAGCCCGGTATCGGCAACAAGCCCCGCAAGATCGTCAAAAACCGGGTCGGTGCCGGCCTCGGCCGCGGCGGCAAGCCCGTTGCGAATTTCGGCCAGAATGCCGGCCGCACCCCGGGCATCGAGCTCAAAGAACCCCGGCGCCACCCCGGCCTCCAACGGGAACCGGCGCAGCAGCGCGTCGCAAAACGCATGGATGGTCTGGATCTTCAACCCGCCCGGCGTTTCCAACGCCTGGGCAAACAGCCGCCGCGCCCGCCCCAGCATGGCCGTGTCCAGCACCGGCGGCGCCTCATGCAGCCGCGCCAGCGCCTCGGTGAGCGGGCCGTCCTCCAACATCGCCCATCGCCCCAACCGATCAAAGAGCCGCTCGGCCATCTCGGCGGCGGCCGCCTTGGTGTAGGTCAGGCACAGGATCCGCTCAGGCGGGGTGCCGCCGAGCAGCAGCAGGGCGACACGGTCGATCAGCACGCGGGTCTTTCCCGATCCGGCATTGGCCATCACCCAGGCCGAGTGCCGTGGGTCCGCCGCCCGGATCTGGGCCAGGCTCGCCTCGTCATGCAGGGGTATGCCCCCGCGCTTGAGATCGCCGCTCATGAGCTGCTCTCCGCCCGTGTCGGCGCCGAGGTGCCGTTCGGCGCAGAGCCGGGTCGGCCCGCGTCAGTCTGGGCCGCATCACTG
>JBCDDO010000540.1:0-1747 GCA_039180245.1 Pseudomonadota bacterium
CGCCGCCCCTGGCGTCGTCGCGGTGTTGAGTGCCGAGGATCTGCCCGGGCCCTGCGACACCTCGCCCTCGGCCCATGACGAGCCACTTCTGGCAGGGGCGGAGGTGTTTTATCACGGCCAGCCGATCTTTCTGGTGGTTGCCGAGGGGCATCACGCGGCCCGCCGCGCGGCGCGCCTTGCCCAGGTAAGCTATGAGGATCTGCCCGCCCTTCTGACCATCGATGACGCGCTGGCGGCGGGGTCTCGGCTGGAAGAGCCGCTCGACTGGCAGGTGGGCGACCCGGAGCGCGCCATTGCCGCGGCGCCCCAGACCATCGCGGGCATTGTCGAGGCGGGCGGGCAGGAGCATTTTTATCTGGAGGGACAGGCCGCCCTCGCACTGCCCGGCGAAGGCGGCGAGATGAGTGTCTATTCCTCCACGCAGCATCCCACCGAGATCCAGCATAAGGTGGCCGAGGCGCTGGGCGTGCCCTTTGCCATGGTGACCTCGGAAGTCCGGCGGATGGGCGGCGGGTTTGGCGGCAAGGAAAGCCAGGGCAATGCGCTGGCCATCGCCTGTGCTGTGGCCGCCCGGGCCACGGGTCGCGCCTGCCGCATGCGCTATGACCGCGACGACGATTTTTGCGTCACCGGCAAACGGCATGAAATCCGCATTCGCTACCGCGCCGGTTTCGGGCCGGACGGTCGGCTGACCGGGGTGATCTTCGATCAATTCATGCGCTGTGGCTGGTCGCGCGATCTGTCGCTTCCGGTCGCCGACCGGGCGATGCTGCATGCCGACAATGCCTACCATCTGCCCCATGTGCGGATCCGGTCGGAGCGGCTGCGCACCAACACCTGCTCGAACACCGCCTTTCGCGGCTTTGGCGGGCCGCAGGGCATGCTGGGCATCGAGCGGGTCATGGATGAGATCGCCCATGCCCTTAAGCTCGATCCGCTGGCGGTGCGCCAGGCCAATTTCTACGGACCCGGACGGTTGGCCACGCCTTATGGGATGGCGGTTGAGGACAATCTGGCGCCGGAGCTGGTTGCGCGGCTGGCCGAGACTTCGGATTATGCCGCGCGCCGCGCCGAGATACGCGCCGCAAATGCCTCCAGCCCGGTGATCAAGCGCGGCATTGCGCTGACCCCGGTGAAATTCGGGATCTCCTTCACGCTCACCCATCTCAACCAAGCCGGGGCGCTGGTGCATGTCTACACGGATGGCTCGGTGCATCTCAATCACGGCGGCACCGAGATGGGCCAGGGGCTGAATGTCAAAGTGGCGCAAGTGGCCGCGCAGATCTTCGGCATCGGGCTTGACCATGTGCGGATCACCGCGGCCAATACCGGCAAGGTCCCCAACACCAGCGCGACCGCGGCCAGCTCGGGCTCGGACCTCAATGGCATGGCCTGCAAGGCGGCTTGCGAGACGATCCGCGACCGCTTGATCGCGTTTGCCGCCGAGCGCTGGCAGGCCGATCCGGGCGCGGTGCGCTTTGCGGATGGGATGGTCGAGATCGGGGCCGAGCGCGTGGCGTTTGCCGAGCTCGTGCATGCCGCCTGGATGGCGCGGGTCTCGCTTTCGGCAACGGGGTTCTACGCCACCCCCAAAATCCATTGGGACCGGCAGCGCGGCCAGGGACGGCCGTTTTACTATTTTGCCTATGGCGCGGCGGTGACGGAGGTCGCGCTCGACACGCTGACCGGCGAGAACCGGATCCTGCGCACGGATATTCTGCATGATTGCGGCGCCTCGCTGAACCCG
>JBCDDO010000541.1:0-1739 GCA_039180245.1 Pseudomonadota bacterium
CCCGGCGCTGCCGCGCCGGGTCCCGCGGCGGTGAGCGCGGTGTCCAAGGCCGGCCGGGCCGGGTGTGGCGCTCGCACGGCACCAGCTGAGCTGTCTGATGGCTGATCTGCCGGTGCTGCCCAGCGACGAGGTCCTGACCGCGCGGGGCCTGGATGGCGGCTTGGCGCGCATGGGGGCCGACCGGGCACAGGAGAGGCCGGCGGGCGAGACGACGCTGATCATCGCCTGCGGTGCGCTGGCGCGCGAGATCCTGGCGGTGATCCGGGCCAATACGCTGGACGGGCTGTCATTGACCTGCCTGCCGGCACTGCTCCACAACCGGCCCGAAAAGATCGCCCCAGCGGTGCGCGAAAAGATCGCCGCGGCGCGCGCCGCGGGCATCACCCGCATCTTTGTTGCCTATGCCGAGTGCGGCACGGGCGGCGCGCTTGACCGGGTCTGCGCCGAAGAGGGCGTGTCGCGCATCGAAGGTCCGCATTGCTATGCGTTCTTCGATGGGCTGGAGGCGTTCGAACGCCGTGCTGAGGAGGAGATCGGCGCCTTCTTCCTCACCGATTTTCTGGCCCGCCAGTTCGAAACGCTGGTCTGGCGCGGCATGGGGCTCGACCGACATCCTGAGCTGCGGGACATGTATTTTGCGCATTACGATCGGGTGGTCTATCTCGCGCAGACCGAAGATCCGGCCCTGACCGAGGCCGCACAGGCCGCCGCCGACCGGCTGGGCCTGGCATTCGAGCGGCGCTTTACCGGCTATGGCGGGCTCGCCCAGGCCCTGATCGGTATGCCCGCTGTCAACCCTGGGCGCTAATCGTCGAGGAGCGCCCGACCGCCGCGATCCTCAACCTCCAGGACCCAGAGATCGGGATCGAACCCAAGCGCCCTGGAAATCGCCGCATCCACATCCGCCTCCGCGCCCTCGGCCAGCACATCCCAGCGACGCCCCTGAGCAGATAACACCCGCTGCCACAGCGTCGCCTTGCCGTCGAGAGTGGCGCATTTGACCAGGATCGCGCCGGCCGTGTCATCGCCATGCGCGATCACATAGGCCGGCAGCATCTCGACCCGCGCCCGGGCGAGCCACGCATCCACCCAGAACCGCGCCGACAGGCGGGGCGTGGCGGTCACGCGCCGGTCTCAGCCGGCGGCGCCAAGGCGCGGGTGTAAAGATGCCAGCTTGCATGGCCGAGCACGGGCAGGACCACCAAGAGCCCCAAAAAGACTGGCAGCATGGCCAGCAGCATGGTTGTGGCAATCAACATTGCCCAGCTCAGCATGGCCAGAGGATTGGCGCGGATCACACCGATGCTGGTGATCATGGCAGTCACAAAATCGACCTCGCGATCCAAAAGCAGCGGCAGGGACACCGCGGTGATCCCGAACAGCAAAAAGGCAAGCGCCGCGCCGACACCGCCGCCCACCACGAGCATGGCCAGCCCATTCGCGCTGGTCAGCATATCGGTCAGGCCGCCATGGCGCTCATAGGCGTTCAGCCCCAGAAACAACGCATAAATCACATCGGCGATAAAGAGCCAAAGCAGGAATACGCCCACAATGACGGCCGAAATCGAGGGGATCTGCCGGTCCTTCTGGCGCAGCACGACGCCGAGCACGCGGCGCCATGTCGGCGCATCTCCCCGTGCCAGCCGCCGGCTGACCTCATAACGCCCCACCGCAACAACCGGGCCCAGAAGCGGAAACCCAACCGCAAGCGGCAGCACCGCCCAGGGGATGCGCCAGAG
>JBCDDO010000542.1:0-1733 GCA_039180245.1 Pseudomonadota bacterium
CCATGGCGGGCGATGTCGACCAAAAACGCCTCGACAATCCAGTAGAGCCCGGTTGCAAAGAACGAGGTCGCGGCGACAAAGCCGGTCCAGCCGGCGGCGGTGGGCGATGGCGCGCGGGCCACCAGCCAGACCAGCACCGGCACAGCGACAAGTACCAGGGGCCAGATCGAAAGCGGTGGCTGGGCCAGGGTCAGCGCGACGCCGCAAAGCGCCGCCATGGCGAGCCGGGCGCGGCGAGAGGGCATGGCTGAAGCCGGCAACGCCGCCCCGTTTGCTGATGCCCCAGTGGTGGGTTGCTCGGCTCTGCGCCGATCTGCCATTCCCGGGCCGGTTACTTTCGGGTCGGTCGCTTTTGGGCCGGTCGCTTTTGGGTCGGTTACTTTCGGGTCGGGCACCCCCCGACCCGGGGTTTCCCGGCCGGGAGGGGTCAGCTCGGGGGCGGTCATGCCTGGTGCGACGTTGCGCGCAGGAGGCCTGGTTTGCGGTCACCCAATCGACCCGGATCGCCCAGCCAGGGCCGGCCCATCTTGCCCGCCGGGGTCATTCCGCCGCGCGATCCAGCGCGTCGCCCGGGTGCAGGCGCACCCGCAACCGCTTGATGTGCCGGGCATCGGCTTCGATGACCTCAAACTCATGCCCGGCCGGATGCATGATCACCTCGCCAAGCTCCGGCACACGGCCCGACAGCACAAACACAAGCCCGCCAAGCGTGTCGATCTCCTCATCGACATCATTGGGGATCAGCGTCAGCCCGGTGGCCGCGGCAAAATCCGCAAGCTCGGCCCGCGCATTGGTCAGATAGATGTTGGGCGCCTCCTTGCGCCACGGCGCCGGGTCCTCAATGTCATGCTCATCCTCGATCTCGCCGACGATCTGCTCGACGACATCCTCAAAGGTGACCAGCCCGTCCACCCCGCCATACTCGTCGATGACCAGCGCCATATGGCAGCGCTCGCGCTGCATTTTCTGAAGCAGCGCGAAGATCGGCATCGAGGCCGGCACATAGAGCATCGGGCGCAGCATGCTGCGCAGGTTGACGCTGTCATGCCCGTTGCCGAAGCCATGGCGGAGGGCGAAATCCTTGAAATGGACAAACCCCAACGGGTCATCGAGCGTTTCGTGATAGACCGGCAGCCGCGTCATCGCCGATTTCCGGAACACCTCCAGAAGCTGGGCCGGCTCAACATCGTCCGGCACGGCAATTATATCGGCCCGCGGGATCGACACATCGTCGACCCGTTTGCCGCGCATCTCACGCAAATTGACCGCAAGCTGTCCGGTCGGCGAGCGCGCCTCGGCTTCAGTCATCGGGGGTGCTGCTTCTTCCTCCTCGTGCCAGCCAAATAATCGCGCGAGGAGGGACGGACTTTGCCCGTCTTCGCCGGGCGCTGGCCCGGCATCGGATCGCTCACCATCCGGCGTACCGGCGGCCGACCCGTTGCTGTACTCGTTCATGTCTCCAGCCTAAAGAGAGGCCCGTTCTGCGGGCCCGATGATGAATATGGGTCCTTAAGGCCCAACCTGACAAGAGTTTGTGACTCGATCGTTTCCATCCGCGCCGCATCCGCGTCGGTTTCGTGGTCATAGCCCAACAGATGCAGGGCTCCATGCAGCAAGAGATGCAGCGCATGATCGCGCGGCCGCAACCCGGCTTGCGCGGCCTCGGCAACCACCCTGTCCCAGGAGAGCGCGATGTCGCCCAGCGATTCGGGGCCGGCGCCCCCGGCTGTCGG
>JBCDDO010000543.1:0-1726 GCA_039180245.1 Pseudomonadota bacterium
GGGGGGGGGCGCCACAACGGGGCGGTGGTTGCACGCTGGCGCCCATCCGCCCCCATCATGTTTAAAAAACCCCCAAAAATCCCACGCGACCGGGCCAGCAGCATGGCTAATTCACCCCTCCCAGCACCCGTCGCACCGAAAGCCGGGTGGCAATATAGGCGGCGAGCGCCGCGGCCAGGGGAACCAGGAAGAGCACTGCCCATTCCGCCCCCTGCGGCGCAAGCCCGGTCAGCAAGCCTGCTGCGGCGTCAGGCTCTGGCATAACCGCCAGCACGGCGGCGGCGGCACCGGCGCCCAGGCCTGTGCCCAACACCGTGCGGCCCACCATACGACGCAGGAACGATCTGGAGATGAAGGCGTCATCGGCCCCCAGCATCCGCAGGGTCACCAGAATGTTGCGATGGGTGTCGAGCGCTGCGCGCGCGCCGAGCGCGACCAACCCCCAAAGCAGGGCGAAGGTCAGCGCAATGGCCGCAGCCGACAATGCAGTCAGCGCCTGGGCAGCCTCGCTGAGCGCGCTCTGCCAGCGTCCATGCTCTTCATAGACAGCACCCGGGGCTTCGCCGGCAAGCCGATGCGCCAAGCTCGCGGCATCGGGTCCCGCGCCGTCCAGCGCAACGGCAACCAGGCGCGGCACCGGCAAGGCCTGAAGCGGAAGCGTCTCGCCCAACCACGGCGTTAGGAGCGCGGCCTGCTCACTTGAGGAGATGAGCCGGGCCTCGGCAATGCCGGGCGTGCTCTTCAATACCTTCAGGACGGCGGCAATTCGCGCGTCGATCTGCGCCTCGGGCCCAGTGATTCGCACAGTGGCGGCCCCGGCCAGCGCCGCATCCCAACTGTCGCTGAGCCGAAGCGCGGCAAGGCCAAAGGCCAGCGCAAGCACCGCCAGAAACCCTGCCGCCGATGCGCCCAGCCCAACCAGCCAGCCCAAGCTGCCATTGCTCGGCACGATCCGAAACCGCGGCGCACGCCTCACAGCGTAGCCCCCAAAGCGATCTGGCCGCCGGAGAGGCGCAAGAGCCTGACCGGGACGGATTCGCGCGCCGATCGGATCAGACCCAGATCATGCGTGGCGATCAGCACCGTCTTGCCCAGTCGGTTCAGCTCCACCATCAGGCTGAGCAAATGCTGGCCCATGCGCGCATCGACATTGCCGGTGGGCTCATCGGCCAATATCACCTCCGGCGAGGCAATCACCGCCCGGGCAAGAGCGGCACGCTGGCGCTCGCCGCTCGACAATTCCGGCGGCAGGGCCGCTTCGCGCCCCGTCAAGCCCACCCAGGTGATCAGATCGGCCAGATCCTCGGCATAGCTCTCGGGCCGGTCACCGCGCAAAATCCGAGGCAGCGCCACGTTTTGACGCAGATCGAGATGATCGAGGAACTGGCAATCCTGATCGACCATTCCAATTCGGCGGCGCAGCCCGGTGACCGCGCCGCGCGACAGCCCCGCGACGTCCTGTCCCAAAAGCCGCATCCGCCCACTACGAGGCCGCAGGGCCAGATGACACAGTTTCAAGAGCGTGCTTTTGCCCGCCCCCGACGCCCCGGTCAGCACGTGAAAGCTGCCCTCTGCCAAGCTAAGGGTGATGCCTTTGAGCACCTGATCGCCGGGCGCGTAGCCAAAGCCAACCTCCTGGAACTCGATGGCTGCATGCATGCCGGGCCGTCCGTCTTGTCTGGGCAGTCTTGTCTGGGCAGTGCGACCGTAAAGGGCCCTTGGGACC
>JBCDDO010000544.1:0-1723 GCA_039180245.1 Pseudomonadota bacterium
ATCGAGGCCTGGCCCAGCGCCTCGACATGCGCAGCAGGCTGGCCGCCCTTTTGATCGGCCCGCACGATGGCGTCATAAGGCACGCCAAGCGTCCAGTGACAGGTCGCCGACCAGGCGATCACTGTGATGATCCAATACCACACATTGTCGAAGGTCGCCGTTTCGAAGAAATCGATCAGCGATCGTGGATCGTCACCGCGCACGGCCTCTCTCGTGTCCTTTCCTGCCGCCATCGCCGGTGCATCGCGTGACATGGCTGAAACGCTGGGGCTTGCCGCGACCGGCACCGGCATGGCATCTCATCTTGGTCTGGGGAGGAGGTAGCACCATGACACGCGATCTGCACGCGGCATTTCCGGCAAATCGTCCCCGTCGCCTTCGACGGACAGCCTGGATGCGGGGGCTGGTGCGCGAAACCCGGCTTGCGCCCTCTGATCTGATCTGGCCGGTCTTTGTGCGAGACGGCGTGAATGTGGCCGAGCCCATCGCCGCCATGCCCGGGGTCGAACGGGTCTCGGTCGATCGGATGGCCGAGCTGGGCGAACGGGCGGCAGCGCTCGGCATTCCGTGTATCGCGATCTTTCCCTATACCGATGCCGCGCTGAAGACACCCGATGCCGCCGAGGCGTTCAGCCCCGACAATCTGGTCTGCCGGGCCACACGCGCGCTCAAGGCGGCCGTGCCAGAGATCGGCGTGATGCTCGATGTCGCCCTCGACCCCTACAATTCCGATGGGCATGACGGGATCGTGCGCGACGGCGTGATCCTCAATGACGAGACGCTGGAGCTGCTGGTCGCCCAGAGCCTGGTCCAGGTCGAGGCGGGGGCCGATATCCTGGGCCCCTCGGACATGATGGATGGGCGGATCGGCGCGATCCGGCGCGCATTGGAGGCCGGCGGCCACACCGACACCGCGATCATGTCTTATGCCGCGAAATACGCCTCGGCCTTTTACGGGCCATTTCGCGATGCGGTCGGCTCGTCGGGGGCGCTGACGGGCGACAAGAAGACCTATCAGATGGATCCCGGCAATGGCGTGGAGGCGCTGCGCGAGACGGCGATGGATATCGACGAAGGCGCCGACATGATCATGGTCAAGCCCGGGCTTGCCTATCTCGACATTTGCCGACGCCTCAAGGACAGCTTCTCGCTGCCGGTCTTTGCCTATCAAGTCTCGGGTGAGTACGCGATGATCGAGGCCGCGGCCCGCAATGGGTGGATCGATGGCGACGCCGCGATGATGGAAAGCCTGATGGCGTTCCGCCGGGCCGGCTGCGACGGCATTCTGACCTATCACGCGCCGCGCGCCGCAGCGCTTTTGGCCGAAGAGGGGTAAGGGCGCGATGGCGCGCGCCCCGGCCCGCCCGGCGCAAAACCCACACCGGTTGGCGCTGTCCTTCAACCGGCCGCACCGGCCGGCGGGCAGAGCCTAGCCGCCGATGCCGCCCCCCACACAGATTGCCCTGTCGCGGCGCCGGATTCTGGCGGGTGCCGCTGTGCTGGCTTTGCGCCCAAGGCCGGCACGCAGCGCGGATCGGATCGCTGCTGCCGGGCTGGTGCTTCGCCGCGAGCTTGTGACCGACCGTCTCGAAGAGCCGGTCGCGCTGGGTTTTTTACCCCGCGGTGGGGTGATGATCGCCGAGCGCCACGGCATTGCCGAGATCCGCCCGGGCGAGCGCGTGGCGCGGCTGTCGGGCGTGCCGCGCGGCTTTCGCGGGCGCGG
>JBCDDO010000545.1:0-1704 GCA_039180245.1 Pseudomonadota bacterium
AACGCGTTGGGGCATCGCGCGGTGATGCTCACCCTCAGCGCCACGGCGCTGGTGCTGTTCATGCCCGCACATCTGGGCTGGCGCGGCGTTGCAGCGCTCGGCCTGGCCGCGACCCTCGTGCTGATCAGCCGGGCGGGTTCGGCCACAGCGGTGCTTTTATGCGCGCTGACCGCCCTGCTGGCACCGGCGCTTTACCTGATGCAGCGGCACCCCGCCGCCCGTGCCGCCCTGCCCGCGCTGGTGCCGATTCTGGCCGGAACGGCGCTTGCCGGGCTTGTGGTTGCCGGCATCGATCCGCTTACAGCCCTGCTTGAGGCGCTCAACCGCGATGCGACGCTGACCGGCCGGACCCTGATGTGGGCGTTCGGCGTCGAGGCCTGGATGAATCGGCCGCTTCTGGGCCATGCCGCGCTGGGCATCTGGAACGACCCGGCCTTTGCCAACCGGATCCTGGCCGTGCAGGCCCATTACGGCGCCGGCGTGGTCGGGTTTCACAATTTGACGCTGGAGCTTTTGGTGATGCTGGGGCCGCTGGGGCTGCTCTTGCACAGCGCCGCGCTGGTCACTGCAATGGCGCGCAGCGCGCGGCTGTGGCGGTCGGGGCGGGCCGGCGCCGGCCCGGGCGCCTGGGCGCTGACGCTGCTGATCGCGCTGGTCGTCATGGCCCAGTTCGGCCCGCAGCTTCACAACCCGCATGGCATTCCCTGGATCCTGGTCACCGCGCTGGCCGTGGCCATCGGACCGCGGGCAGCGGCCGCACCGCGCGCGCGTCGGGCCGCGCCATGAAGGAGGCCGCCGCCGTCATCCTGCCCCTGCGCGAGGCGCAACCCGACCCGGTCGCAGCGCCCACCGACAGCCGGGAGCGTGGCCTGGCCGATCTGGTGACCGCGGCAAGCACAGCGCTTTGGCGCCATGCCGGGCTGCTGCTGGCAAGCCTCTGCCTGGGTCTTGCGCTCGGCGCCGCCGTGCTGGCCCTGCGCGTGCCAGTCTACACCGCCCAGGCGGCCATCGTCATCGACCCGCGTTTGGGCGATGACGGCCTGGGCGATCAGGCGCCCACGATCTTTCTGGCCGATGCGCTGATCGTCGATTCCGAGGTCGAGGTCATCCGCTCAGAGCGCCTGATGAGCCGGGTGGCCGCATCGCTGGGGCTGATCGGCCAGGAGACCGATGCCGGCGGTCCGCAACATCGCGCCGCGCTCGACATGCTGGCCCGTGCGGTGTTGGTCGAGCGGGAGGCTCGGACCTATGTGATCCGGATCGAAGCGCGCAGCGACCAGCCGCAGATGGCCCGGCAAATCGCAGATGCCGTGGCCGACAGCTATTTCAAGCAGCGCGCCGAAATGCAGCAGCGCAAGGCGCGCGATGCCGGACAATGGCTGAGCGACGAGGCCAAGCGGCTGAGCGAAGAGCTGATGGGCGCCGAGCGCCAGGTCGCGGCGTTTCTGACGACCCATGCGCTGAGCGAGAGCCGCGAGGAAGATCCGGTGCTGCGCGAGCTTGCCCAGGTGCGGGCCGCGCAGACCGAATTGCGGCAGCGCATTGCCCAGGCCGAGGCCGAGGCGGCAGCGCTGACCGCCCATCTTGCCCGTGCCGCAGGCGATGCAAGCCGCCTGGCCGAGCTCCTCGACCCCGCCCTGACCGATCCGGCCCTGACCCGGCTTCAAACCCAGCTCTCCGATCTCCTCGCGCGGTTGAGCGTGG
>JBCDDO010000546.1:0-1701 GCA_039180245.1 Pseudomonadota bacterium
CGAGCGCGGCCAGCATCGCGGTGCCTGCGGGATCGGCGCCCACGCAGCCCGCCATTGCCACCTGCGCCCCGTGCTGGGCGGCCGCGACCGCCTGATTGGCGCCTTTGCCGCCCAGCGCATAGCTGACACCCCCGCCGGGCAGGGTTTCATCCAATGCCGGCAGGCGCGGTGCGCCGACGATCGTGTCCCAATGCAGCGCCCCGACCACCAGAATATCCGCGCTCGGCCCAGCCGCCTGACCGGCCTTCTGAGTGGCCGCCCGCTCTGCCGCCCGCTCTGCCGCCGGATCAGCCGCCAAAGAGTGCCGCCTGCACGATACGGGTGGAGAGCGCCGCATCCTGCCGCGCCATGGCCGCGGCAAGTGCAGGGTCATCGGCCAGTGTCGCGGCCAGGCTGCGCAGCCGGTCGGTGGCCTGCACATTCGTTTGCGCCTCGGCCACCGGGTCGAGCCCGCCCTGATCGGGAAAGGTGTCGAAATAGATCGCTTTGTCATAGCCCAGCCGGGCCATTGCGACCAGCAACTCGACCGTCTGGACCGGGTGGACCGAGCCCACCATCAGCCCATCATCGCGCTTGCCATAGCCGTCATTGAGATGCAGGCCCAGGATCCGGCTGCAGCGCGCGGCATGGGTGGCGGCCATGGCCGGGATCTCGCCGGCATAGAGCATATGCGCAAAATCGAGCGTCACGCCGGTATTCGTGCGGCCGATCTCGCCCAGGGCCAGAAGGGTCGTGGCCATATCGGGCATCAGCGCAAAGGCGCGCGGCTCATCGGGCTTGTATTCGATGGCGATGTCGAGATCGCGGTTGTGATCGGCGATTTCCGCCATGGCGACGATGGTGTCGTCCCACATCCGCGCATAATCGGCCTGGAAGGCGTAATCGACCCCGTCCTGACCCATCCAAAGCGTCATCAGCCGCCCACCCATTTCGGCCAGCGCGTCGAGCCCGCGCTTGGTCAAATCAATGGCCGCGCGCCGGGTCGTCGGGTCGGGATGGGTGAACGCGCCCAGTTTGAAGCCGGGATCGGTGTAGTAGCGCATCGCCAGACCGTTGAGCGCAAGGCCGGCATTGCCGAGATGCTGTGATATGGCCGTGGGATCGGCATCGGCAAAATGGTCGGGATAGTTCAGATCGGCCGCGCCCAGCCCGGCAACGGTCGCGGCCCGGCCGATCAGATCCATCGCCGTGATGCGGTTTTTGCCCGGCCAATAGGCCTCGGCGCCCAGACGAAACGCGTTCAAACGGGCGGCATAAAGGCTCATGCCCGGGACATGAGGGCGGCAACCTCCTCGGCGCTGGGCATCGAGGGGGCGGTGCCTGGCCGGGTGACCGAGATGCCGGCCACCGCACAGCCATAGCGCGTGGCGGCCACCGGATCCTCGCCGCGAGCCAAAGCCACGGCAAAGCCGCCATTGAAGGCATCGCCCGCGCCGGTGGTTTCGACCACGGGACCTGCATTGAAGGCCGGCACCATCTCCGACCGCCCGGGCGATTGGAAGAGCGCGCCGCGCGCGCCCAAGGTGATGACCGCAGCGCCGGCGCCCATTTCGATCAGCCGCAATGCAGCGGCGCGGGCCTCATCCTCGGTGGCCACCGGAATGCCGGTCAGCGCTTCGGCCTCGGTCTCATTGGGCGTGACATAATCGCACTGCGCCAGCAGGCCGGCCGGAAGCGCGGCCGCGGGTGCTGGGTTGAGCA
>JBCDDO010000547.1:0-1679 GCA_039180245.1 Pseudomonadota bacterium
CCGCTTTACGCGTAAAAGCGGGCAGGCCAGCGCGGATGAGGCCATTGTAGAGCCACTGCGACAGCGCCCCGGCCTCGAAGCCAACCCGCTCGAAGGTGCCGTCAATACCAGCTAGCACGTCGCCGATATCGGCAGGGTCTGAGACCGCCTTTGCCTCAAGGATCAACCCGCCCCCGGCATCGAGAACACAGATGCTGGTCGTCTCAAGTGAGACATCGAGCCCCGCGAACAAAACTGTCGTCCATCGTCTTCCTCCCGGTCATGAAACCACCGGTACGGAGATTACCGGCGCATCCCGGGGACTGAGCCCCGATTGCGCAATCTGAGCCTCCACTGGTTCCTGTTCATGGGCGACATGGGCGCTCTCGGGGTGGGCGCGCGCCGGTTGAGCGCCATGCCTTGGCCGCCAAGTCCAGAGGCCGCGGAAGGGGCTACGTCTCGCCCGGGCCGGCATGGTCGGGCGCGCGCCGGGCCCGCGCCAGATGCGGGCGGGTGACGTCGCGCAACACCGCCTCCAGGCTTTCGATCTCCAGCAGGATCTCGCCATCGCCGGCCAGCACCAGACGCAGCTTGCCGCCTGGACCGGCGCTGGCCGAGACCGAGGGGTCCGGGCTGGGCTCAACTTCCAACTCTGCCGCATCGGCCTGCCCAGACGGGCCATCGGAGGGACCAGTCCGACCAGGGCCGGCCGTCGGCGCGCCTGTGCCATCTGCTTGTTTGGGGGTCGCCAGCGCCGCGTCGGGGTCGAGCTCGATGGCAAGCAGGGAGAAAACCAGATCGCGCGCCTTCGGGTCGAGGCCGCTTGCCTGCACCGCCAGCACATTCTCGATCGTCAGGAGCGCGCGCACCCGCTCATACCCCCGGCCGCTGCGTTCGGCCGCATTTTTGTCCTCCCAGCGAAATCGGGTGAGCAGCAGCGCAAAGCGCCGCCGCTTGGGCATCCAGGCGGTGTCCTCCACCTGACCCACCGCATCCTGGAGCAGCGTCGACAGAATGGAGAGGTCCGCCGGCGTTTCGGCGCGCAGCAAAAGCGGGCCCTCTGCGCCTTCCTCGAACCGTGCATCCGTCATGCCAGCGCCTCCGCTCGGGCTGAGCCGCGCGCCTGGGCACAGCCGGCCGCAGCGCCGCTCACGCCGGCACCCGTTCGACGCGGGCGCCAATGCCCGAGAGCTTTTCTTCCAGCCGCTCATACCCGCGGTCAAGATGATAGACCCGTGCCACTGTCGTTTCGCCCTCTGCGGCCAGCCCTGCCAAAATCAAACTCACACTGGCGCGCAGATCAGTCGCCATAACCGGCGCGCCGCGCAAACGCTCCACGCCCTGCACAATCGCGGTTCCGCCCTGAATGTCGATCTGCGCGCCCATCCGCATCAGCTCGGGGGCATGCATGAACCGGTTCTCGAAGATGCGCTCCTCAAGCCGGCTTTCGCCGCGGGCGAGTGTCATCGCGGCCATCATCTGCGCCTGCAGGTCGGTGGGAAACCCGGGATAGGGTTCGGTGACCACATGCAGCGGCGCCAGCGGGCCGGCATCGCGCGCAACGCTCAACCCGGCATCGGTTTCCTCGATCTCCGCCCCAGCCTCCTCAAGCTTGTCGCAAAACGCGCTGAGCAGGGCACGGCGTTAACACGTTAAGTCCACCCCGTCTCACCTCGGCTACACGTCTCAGTCTACCCCTA
>JBCDDO010000548.1:0-1654 GCA_039180245.1 Pseudomonadota bacterium
CGCCGGCAAGGGCAAGAACAACCCGCTCAACATCGATGCGATGCCCGCGGCCTATGAAGAGGAAGCCGCGCGGCGCAACATGAACCCGCGCATGCTGGTGGAGTTCGTGGATGGCTCCAAAACCCTGGTCGAGATGGCGGCGATTGCCAATGCCACCGGTCTGGTGCCGGACAAGCCTGGCATGCATGGGCCGGCGGCCGGTCCCAAAGAGCTTGCGACCACGCTCATTCCCGCGGCCGATGGCGGGGTGCTATCCGGCCCGGGCCGGGTGGATTTCTCGGTCGGCGCCGGGCTTGCCCCGGGGGTGTTCGTGATCGCGGCGGCCGAACATCCGCGGGTGCGCGAGCGGCTGAGCGATCTGAAAATGGGCCCTGGCCCCTATTACAGCTTCATCCGGCCCTATCACCTCACCTCGCTTGAGGTGCCGCTGACTTGCGCGCGTGCGGTGCTGTACGGGACCGCCGATATGGTGCCGCTGGACCGGCCGGTGGCCGAGGTCTGCGCCGTGGCCAAACGCGATCTTGCGCCGGGCGACACGCTCGATCAGATCGGCGAGACCTGCTACCGCGCCTGGATCATGACGGTCGAGGCCGCGCGCGCGGCCCAGGCGCTGCCCTGCGGCCTGCTGGCAGGCTGCAATGTCACGGCCCCCATTGCCAAAGGCGCGCTGATCACCCGAGCCAATGCCGCCATTCCCCAGGGCTCGCGCATTGCCCAGCTGCGCGCCCGCCAGGACGAGATGCTGTTTGGACCTGCCGCGAAAGAGGCCGCCCATGCCTGACACAGCCCATGACACCACGCCCTATGCAATCCGCCACTACCCGCCCGATGCGCTGCGTGAGGCGCTGCGGAAGATGTATCTGATCCGCAAATTCGAAGAGGGCGCCGAGCAGAGCTACATGCGCGGGCTGATCCACGGCACCATGCATCTGTCGATCGGGCAGGAGGCGAGCGCGGTGGGCGCCTGCATGGGGCTGAGCGACGCCGACACCATCACCTCGACCCATCGCGGGCATGGCCATTGCGTGGCCAAGGGCGCCGATGTCGGGCGGATGTTTGCGGAGTTCTTCGGCAAGGAAGAGGGCTATTGCCGGGGCCGCGGCGGGTCGATGCACATCGCCGATATCGCCAAGGGCAATTTGGGCGCAAACGGCATTGTCGGCGGCGGGCTGCCCATCGCCGTGGGGGCCGCGCTCAGCGCCAAGCGTCTGGGCACAGGCGCGGTCACGGTCTGCTTTTTCGGCGATGGTGCGAACAATGAGGGTGCGTTTCACGAAGCGCTCAATATGGCCGCGATCTGGAAGCTTCCGGTGGTGTTTCTGTGCGAAAACAACCGCTACGGCATGTCGACCTCGACCGAACGTTCGACCGCCGTCGCCTCCATCGCCGACCGCGCCGCGGCCTATGCCATGCCCGGGCGCTCGGTCGACGGCAATGATCTCTCCGCCGTGGCCGAGGCTGTCGATGCAGCGGTGGCACGGGCCCGCGCCGGGGCTGGGCCGAGCCTGGTTGAGACGCTCACCTATCGCTGGCGCGGACATTCCAAATCCGACCGCAACCGCTATCGCAGCAAGGATGAGATCGCCGCCTGGATGGAGAAGGACCCCATCCCCCGCTTTGCCGACATGCTGGTCGGCCATGGCGTGCTGAGCGC
>JBCDDO010000549.1:0-1630 GCA_039180245.1 Pseudomonadota bacterium
CGCGGCCTTTTTTTTGGTTGTCTAATGATGGCTTTTGTGCGGCGAAACGGATCCGCGTCGCAAACCGGGTCCGAGTGGCAACCGGGTCGGGGCGGCAACCCGGGCCCGGGCCTCACTCAGCGGCAAGCCGCACAGGCTGGGAGCCGAGCCGCGCAAGCCGCGCCACAACCGCGGCCAGACGGGTCTGCATCTGGCTGAACCCAGCCCCGGGCCGGATCCGCGCCTCATCGAGATAAAGGCTGCGATCGATCTCGATCTGCACCGCATGGATGCCACGTGCCGGACGGCCGTAAAGCTGCGTGATGTAGCCCCCGGCAAAGGGCGAGTTCCGCGCGACGGCAAACCCCTCGGCCTCGAACACATCCTGCACCGCATCCATCACCCAGGCCGCGGCCGAGGCGCCGTAGCGGTCGCCCAGCACGACATCGGGCCGGCAGCCCTCTTGATTGTTCGCCCGCAGCGCATCCGACGGCATCGAGTGGCAATCGAACAAAAGCGCGAGCCCATAGACCCGACGTGCGTCGGCAACCAGACGGGCGAGACGCTCATGATAGGGTGTGTGGTAGCGTTCGATCCGGCGCTGCGCATCGGCCAGCGCGATCTTGCCGTCATGGATGGGCATGCCCTCGGCGACAACCCGCGGCACCACGCCCAGCCCGGCCGAGATCCGCGGGTTCAAGCCCGAGGCCCGCACGCCCTCGATCAGCGCCGGATCCAACTCGCCCGGGCCACGGTTGAGATCGACATACGCGCGCGGTGCCTTGGCGGCCAATAGCGGCGCGCCGCAGGCCGGCGCATGGGCAAACAGCTCATCGACATGCGCATCCTCAGACAGGCGCAGCTGCAGCCGAGACAGACGCGCGCGGCGCACGAACTCGGCCGAATACGCGCGGCCGCTATGTGGCGACGAGAACACCGCGCAACTCGCCACATGAGCCGGCGCATGCAACTCGTAAGCTGCTCGCTTCAAGGTCAAACCGCCATCCTTTTCTCACCCGCGGGGTGCATTCTGCCACATCATGACAGTTCCGCAAAAGCCCTTGAACGCCCCTGCGGCGTCCAGTATACGCGAGGCTCGTTGTCGGGCCGCCCCGCGGCGCCGTCAGGGCGCGTAGCTCAGTGGGAGAGCACTACGTTGACATCGTAGGGGTCGCTGGTTCAATCCCAGCCACGCCCACCATATTCTGGCGCCGGGTCGGGCGCAGTTCGATGCGATTGGCCGGTGGAGGCTGGAATGAAGGTACGCAATTCGCTGCGCTCGCTCAAGCAGCGGCACCGGGACTGCCGCGTGGTGCGCCGCAAGGGCCGGATCTATGTGATCAACAAGACCCAGCGCCGCTTCAAAGCCCGGCAGGGGTAGCCGGCAGCCGGGCCAACGGCCAGCGCAGGCTGCACGGCCGGGACCGAGGTCGACGACCTCGCCGAGTTGCACATGATCATTCAGATGTGACTGACTCAGATGTGACTGACTCAGATGTGACTGACTCAGATTTGACTGACGCAGATGTGACTGGCACTGGATCCGGGCCGCATATTCGGCCCGTCATCGATGTTGCCTGCCGATCCGACAGAGGCCCGCGGCACGGTTAGCTTGTCTCAGATATCAACAAGCGCAGCGTCCCTTCGTTGA
>JBCDDO010000550.1:0-1607 GCA_039180245.1 Pseudomonadota bacterium
CCCCGGCCGAGGCCGCGCTTCTGATCGCCATTCCGCGGGGTCGAGCGCGCCGGCTGCGGCCAGACGGGCGAGCACCCGGTTGCGCGCCGCCTCGGCGGTTGCGGCAGCGCGGTCGGGCCGGCGGGCTTCGGGCGATTTCGGAATGGCGATCAGAATAGCGGCCTCGGCCGGGGTAAGGCGGCGGGGCTCCTTGACCAGATAGGCCAGGCTGGCCGCGCGCACGCCTTCCAGATTGCCGCCCATCGGCGCGAGCTGGAGATAAAGGCCCAGGATCGCGCGCTTTGTGAGCCGCCGCTCCAGCGCCAGTGCCACGCGGATCTGTCGCAGCTTGCCCGAAAGCTGGCCGGTGCCCGAGGCCTCCAAAAGCCGCGCCACCTGCATGGTCAGGGTCGAGCCGCCGGACACCACCCGGCCCTGCCGCAGCGCCTGCCAGGCCGCACGGATTAGGGCCAAAGGATCGACCCCGGCATGCCGCCAGAAGCGCTTGTCCTCATAGGCGATGAGCCGCGCGATGTAGTCGGGATCGACATCGGAGGCGGCGACCGGCAGCCGCCAGATCCCGTCCTCCACCGCCCAGGCCCGCATCAGCCGGCCGTCGCGGTCGAGCATCACCGGCGAGGCGGTTGGCGTCAGCGCCGGCAGCACGGTTCGCGCGATCCACCGGTCGCCGGCCGCCAGCATGGCGATCAGGAAGGCGGCAAGCGAAAGGGCAGCAACCCAGCGCGGCATGTCAGAGCGCATGCCCCGGCCGGCCAGCCACGCCCCGGGCGGGGCTCAGAGCCTGGGTCATCGGACCGGCTACTCCTGCACCACCAGCCGCCCGGCATCGGTGCGGGCACGAAAGATCGGGCGGTACATATCCTCCACACTGGCCGCGGGATGGTGAAAGCTGCCCGGCGAGACGGCGCGCACGATATAGGCCAGGCGGAAGGGGTTGGTGCCGCGCCAATCCACCGCGGCCAGGAACCGCTCGGCCCGAAACTCGGTGTGCTGGGCAACCTCGGGCAGGTCGAGCCAGTCGAGCGCCGAGACGTCGCCCGCGCGCAGGATGTTGGGATTGTCGATCTCAAACCCCGCCGGCAGCGGGTCATTGACCATCAGCCGGGCCTCGCTGTCGCGCTCGGGCGTGACGGTCAGAACCGCCACCAGCCGGGTGGAGCGCGGCACGGCGGCCAGATCGGCCGGATCGCCGTCGAGCGTGTAATAGGCCCGCTCGATCTTATAGCCGTCGCCGCCCGCAGGCTCGGGCTGATCGGGCACGCCGAACACGGTGAGCGTGGCATCGACCTGCTCGGGCCCGGTATTCTCGATGACTACCTGGGCGTCGCCCGGCTCGAAAAGCCGCACCAGCGGCCCCTCCATGGGCCGTCCGTCGACCAGCAGCCCCAGCCCGTCGCTGCGATCGATGAGGGCATGGGCGGCCATCAGCGTCCAGGCGTTTTCCTGGGTGGAGCGGCTGCGCGCCGATTACGGCAGCCGGTCGCGCGATGCCGCGGCGATCCTGACCCTGGCCGTGGAAGCGCGCAGCGAGGTGCTGGACCGGCGCCGTCTGACCCGCATCGCGCTGCCCCGGGCCGGTCGGCTGCGCAGCCGCTCCACCCAGGAAA
>JBCDDO010000551.1:0-1606 GCA_039180245.1 Pseudomonadota bacterium
ACATTGGCCGGAATAGGGGCCGACGCCGCTGGCCACGAACATCAGCCAGGAGAGGAGGGCGTGCCGGTCTTCGATTCGAACGCCATCTTGCTTTACCTGGCCGAAAAGACCGGCCAGTTCCTGCCGCCGGCCAGCGACCGCGGCGCCCTCCTCTCCTGGCTGATGTTCGTGGCCAGCGGCGTCGGCCCCTATTCCGGCCAATGTGTGAATTTCCGCTTTTTCGCCCCGGAAGATCAGCGCGCTTATGGCCTGCAGCGCTATGATTTCGAGGCGCGGCGCCATTGGGGCATCGTCAATGACCGGCTCTCGGCAAGCCCGTACATGCTGGGCGAGACCTACACCATCGTCGATATGGCGGTCTGGGGCTGGGCCACGCGCATCCCCTTCATGCTGGGCGATGACCGCGCGATGGAGGGCTTTCCGTCGATTGCCCGGCTGATTGGCGAGATCAACGCCCGCCCGGCCGCTGCGCGCGCCAATGCGCTGGCCAAGAGCCATGCCTTCAAGACCGAGATGGATGAGGCGGCCAAGCGCGCCATGTTCCCGGCGCTGTTTGCGGCCGGACCGGCCTGAAGATGTTCCAAACCGCCGGGGCTCAGAGATGCCCCGGCCATTCATCGCCCTCCAGCTCGGGCGTGGCATAGACGTGCAGCCCGGCCTCGAGCGCGGGTGCCGTCTCAAGAAAAAGATCGCGGGCGACATGCCGGGCCAGCCGCTCGGCCCCCTCGCCCGAATGCGGGATGTCATTGGCCAGATTGCCCAGGCTGGGCTGGGCGGCATGGGTGACCAGCCGGATCCGCGACAGGCCGGGCGGGGCGGTCGGGGCATCGCGCGGGCGCAGCTCGAAACCCGGGCCGAGATCGGGGCAGGCCAGAAGCTCGTCCTCGGCATCGCCTGCCTGTGACGCACCGCCCGGCGCAGCCCCCAGAACGTCGCGGAAGGTGCGGATATGCGGGATGAGGGCGCCAAGCTCGGGCGCGGCACCCAGATCAATGTCAAAGCCGGTGGCCAGGATCACCTGGTCGGCCCGGATTGCGCCTTTGTTGGTGTGCAGGGTGAGCGGCGCGGGGCCGTCGACCGCGGCGACCGCGGCATCGGTGATCAGGCGCACCCCGGCCCGGGCGGCGCGCTGAACCGTGTGCCGCGGCGGCGCAATGCGATGGGCCGCCACATGGCGCAGCCAGTCCAGGCGTCTCTCGGGCGGCAAATCGCCGAAGCCATGCGCAAAGCCCGGGAACACCGTCCAGCGCATTTTGTTGAGCCGGGGAATGGCGGGGGCGCGGCCGATCAGGGTGACCTCGGCACCCGCCTCGGCCGCAGCGCAGGCAGTGTCGAAGGCCGAGGCGGCAAGGCCGATCACCGCCACGCGGCGGGCCTTTAGCGCGGTGAGGTCGAGCGCCGCGGCGCTGTGCTGAACGCCCGCGCCCAGGAACGGGGCAAAGGCGGGCGGGATCCGCGGCCGCGCCTGCCCGTCGCGCCCGGTGGCCAGGATCACATTGCGGGCATGGACCGTCTCGCGCCCCTCCGGGCGCCGATGTCCCTGTCACTGTCTACGGTGTCGCGGCCGCGCTGGCCCGCAGTCCGGAGCAAGTTGAGGCAATGAAAG
>JBCDDO010000552.1:0-1600 GCA_039180245.1 Pseudomonadota bacterium
GGTGATCAGGCCGCCGACAGGCGCGGCACGACTTGGGTCTCAAAGAAGCCCAGCAGCTTGCGGCGATAGGCTTCGGGGCTGAATTCTGCCGCCACACGCGCGCCTGCGGCGGCGGCCAGCCGGTCGCGCAGGGTTGCATCGCCCAGCAAGATGCGCAGCCCCCGGGCCATATCGGTTGGCTCGGGCTCGACCAGCATAGCGATATCGTCATCCAAAACCTGTGTATGGGTTGGCAAGCGCGTGGCCAAAAGCGGGCGGCCGCTGTCCAGATAGGAATAGACCTTCATCGGTGTGTTGCGCCCCTGGGTCCGGGGCGACACGACGATTGTAGCTTGGCTCAGGTAATCCCCGATCCGCTCGACCGGTCGAGGGCCCAGCAGCGAGACGCGAGCGCCGATGCCCAGATCCTCGGCCAAAGCGCGATGGGCGGCGATATGAGCATCGGTCCCGCCGATAATCACCAAGCGGCCGACCGCGCCTTCGCCCACAGCCGCCGCGAAACCGCGGATCAGCAATTCCACGCCCTGATAGCCTTCCAGATTGCCCACATACATCACGACCGGCTCGTCGAACTGGCAATCGTCCGGCGCAGCGCCCGCTTCTTCGATAAGGGTGATATCCTCTAGCGTTTGCACCGGCAGGCCCGGCGCATAACCCTCGACGGTTTCCTGTAGGGCGCGGCAGCAGGTCACGGCCCCGATGCTGGCGCGGGCGGCCCGCGCCTCGACGCCGGCCAGCAGGCGGCGGGCCCAACCGGGCAGACCGAATTTGTCGTCCATCTGCTCGGGGATCGAGCTGTCCATGTCATAGATATACGGCACACCGAAGATCGGTTTCAGCGCCATGGCGATGAACGCCGCCTCCTCGACCGCGACGATCAGATCGTAGCGCTGGCGCCGTAAGCGACCGATGGCGACGGCCACCATGCCCATGTCGGCGATGATTTTCTTGCCGGAAAACCCCGGCGGCATGTTGGCGGTGCCCGGCAATGCCGGAATTCGGAACAGCTCGCAATTCTCGATCCGCGGATCGGTGCCCTCGGCATAGACGACGGCATCGCAACGATGGCCT
The DNA here is from genome assembly GCA_039180245.1 of Pseudomonadota bacterium. Lineage (GTDB taxonomy): Bacteria > Pseudomonadota > Alphaproteobacteria > Rhodobacterales > Rhodobacteraceae > J013. The sequence goes on from JBCDDO010000552.1 coordinate 1,072, forward strand.
TCGGTGGTCAGCACCTGCAACAAAGAGCGCACGGCGATGGGCGTCCCGCGCGAGACGAAGAAGGGCTGCGGGGCCAGAACCAGGATCCTCATGACGCGGCGCCCCGCCCGACGGCATGTAACACGATCCGGTTTCCGGCCGTCCCGGCAAAGCGGCGCCGTGTGCCCACTAGGATGGCGAATACGGCGGCACGGCCTGCCATGCGCGACATCCGATATAGTAGCTTGGGCCGCCCAAGGCCCACCGCCAGGTTAACAACCACAATGTCCCGCAGCACCTGGTAGACCTGCGCCAAGAAACCCCTGCTTTGCCTGGCGGACGGGTCGATCAAAGCCACGACATTCGCGGACTCGACCGATCCGGCATCACCGGCAGCATAATCCCCAGCAAATTCAACCGTCATGACCGCCCCCAAGGGCGGCCGTGTCAAATGCACAACCATCGAAAAATAACCCAGCCAAAAATCCGTTAGCGGCGCCAAAATCGAATCGCCGTCACGCGGACGATAGCACGATTCCGGCACCAGTCA
>JBCDDO010000553.1:0-1585 GCA_039180245.1 Pseudomonadota bacterium
CCGAGCGCTGGGAGCGCTTCGTGCGCCTGATCCCCGAAGCCGAACGCGGCGACCTGATCGGCGCCTATCACAAGCGCCTTTTCGGCCCGTCCTATGACGAGCAGATCCGGTTCGCGCGGGCCTGGGTGTCCTGGGAGAGCGGGCTTGCCGCGCTCGATCCCGGGCCGGGCGCGTCGCGGTCCGGCAGCGCGGAATATGCCCGAGCCTTTGCTCGGCTTGAGGCGCATTACTTCGTCAATCGCGGCTTTCTGGCCGAGGATGGTCAGATCTTGGCCCAGATGGACCGGATCGCGCAGATCCCCGGCCATATCGTGCAGGGGCGCTACGATCTCATCTGCCCGCCCAAATCGGCCTGGGCGCTGCACAAGGCCTGGCCACGCTCGGAGATCTCGATTGTCATGGGCGCCGGCCATGCGCTGTCCGAGCCCGGCATTTCGGCCGAGCTCGTCACCGTGATGGACCGGCTGCGCGACTGACGGCTGTGCTGCGCGACTGACGGCTGTGGTGGCCATCGGCGCGGATTGCATCCCAAAGGCAATCGCGACCGCTAGCTGAGCTGCGCAATCAGCCGATCGATAAAGGCCGCTCCGGCCTCAAACTGCGCAGTGGTGATGTACTCATCGGGCTGATGCGCCTGATGGATCGAGCCGGGCCCGATCACGCAGACCGAGTAGCCAGAGCGCTGGAAATTGCCCGCCTCGGTTCCGTAGGAGACCGCATGCGGTGCGTTGTCGCCAGTGAGCTGCCGCGCCAGCGCCTCGGCCGCCCCACCCGTCTCATGCCGCAGACCCGGCGCGTTGAACGGGGCGTGCACGTCGATGCCAGTGTCGGGATGCACAGCCTGCATCTGGCTGGCGATCTCGGCGCAATAGGCTTGATAGCGATCCAGCCAGACTTGTGGATCCTCGGTGGGCAGCACCCGGATATCGGAGACAAACCGGCAATCCTTGGCGGTGATGTTGCCGGCCGTGCCGCCTTTGATAATGCCATTGTGCAGCGTCGTGCAGGGCGGGTCGAACAGCGCCCCCGGTGCATCCTCGCCCAGCGCGCGTGCCGCGGCCAGGTTCTCCGCAAGCCGGTCCGCATGCCAGGTGATCAGCTTGGCGGCCTGGGTGATGGCCGAGACGCCGACATGCACCCGGCTGGAATGCACCTCATAGCCCCGCACATGGGTGCGCAGCCCCAGCCCGGCCTTGTGCTGGGTCACCACCTGCATCATCGACGGCTCGCCAACGAAAACGGCCCCGGCGGGGGGCAAATGCGCCTGCATCTCGGCGATCATGTCGCCGACGCCCAGATGCCCGACCTCTTCGTCATAGGAAAGCGCGATCTGGATCGGCCGGCTCAGCCCCGCGCTTTGCATGCGCGGCACCGCGGCCAGGACCAGCGCCACGAACCCCTTCATGTCGACCGCGCCGCGGCCATAGAGCTTGCCGTCCTCCTCGACGAGCGTCCACGGGTCGCGTGACCAGTCCTGCCCGTCGACCGGCACGACATCGGTATGCCCCGACAGCACCACACCGCCCGGCACGGCTGGCCCAACCATGGCATAGAGATTGGCCTTTTTGCCGTCCGCACTGGGCAC
>JBCDDO010000554.1:0-1580 GCA_039180245.1 Pseudomonadota bacterium
GAGGCGGTTTTCGAAGTATAGCCATCCATCGACGCGGCAGTCGCAAAGACGCAGTAGCGACGCATGTCCTGCGCGGTAACGTACTTGCACAGATCGTTGATCGTGCCCGAGCCGACCGCGATGACCCTGGAAAGCGGGCTGAAAGTGTCGCTGCCTGCGCATGAGGCGGCCGGTGTCTTCATCGATCTTGGCGTGAGCGCCGCCGCACCGCGTCAGCTGGCCGCCGCGGGGTTTGGCGACTGCATTTGCCGATCGGTCTGCCAGATCGACTGGTGGCTGTCGCACCGGCTTTTGGGCAGCTTTTACACCAATGTGCCCTATGCGATGGCCGCACAGGACGAGGCCGAGATCATGCATCGCGCCGAGGCCATCGGCCAGGGCGAGACCGTGGCCACCGGATATCTGCAGCGCGCGCTGGTGTTGTCGGGGCTTGGCGTGTCGTTTACCGGCGTGTCGAACCACGGCTCGATGGGCGAGCATCAGATCTCGCATTACATCGACTGTTTCGCGCGCGACCGGCACCCTGGCACCCTGCATGGGCAACAGGTCGCGGTGGCAACGCTGACCATGGCGCGGCTGCAGCATCATATCCTGGACAGCGAGGAGCCGCCGGTCTTGCGCCCCACTCAGATCGATGAGGCCGATATGGCCCGGCGCATGGGCCCTGCCATTGCCGTTCAATGCGCCGCTGAATACCGCAAGAAAGCCAACGACGCGTCGGGCGCCGCGGCGATGAACAAAGCGCTGGCCGAGATCTGGCCAAGCCTGCGCGAGGAATGCCGTGCCTTTGCGGTGTCGCCCTCGGTGATCGCCGAAAAGCTCGCCGCCGCCAAGGCCCCGACCAGCGCAGCCGATCTGGGCATCGATCTTGGCTTTTACCGCGAGGCGGTGCGCCATGGGCATGAGATGCGCAACCGCTTTTCCTTTGCCGACATTGCCTGCGATGCCGGCTTGCTGGACGATTTCGTCGCCGAGGAGCGGTGATGCGCCCGCTTGCCGAGATGCCCGAGGCGGTCGCGCGCGGCATCCGCCTGGTGCTTACCGATATTGACGACACACTCACAACCGACGGTCGCCTGCCGGCCGATGCCTATCTGGCGCTGGAGCGTCTCAAAACGGCGGGGCTGGCTGTGGCCGCGGTCACCGGCCGGCCCGCCGGATGGTGCGACATGGTGGCCCGGTTCTGGCCGGTCGACGGGGTGGTGGGCGAAAACGGCGCGCTCTATTTTGCCTATGATGCGAGCCAGCGCCGGATGATCCGGTCCTATGCGGTCGACGAGGCCGCGCGCGCCGCGGCGCAAATCGGGCTCGCGCGCATTCGCGACCGCGTGCTGGCGGAAGTACCCGGCGCCGCGGTGGCCTCCGACCAGTTCGCCCGGCTGGTCGATCTGGCCATCGATTTCTGCGAGGACGTGCCGGCGCTGACGGAAGCCCAGATCGCGCGCATCAAGGAGATCTTCGAGGAAGAGGGCGCGGTCGCCAAGATCTCCTCCATCCATGTCAATGGCTGGTTCGGGAGCCATGACAAGCTGACCATGACCCGCCGGTTTGCCGCCGAGATCCTGGGTCTGGACATCGAC
>JBCDDO010000555.1:0-1577 GCA_039180245.1 Pseudomonadota bacterium
AGGACCAACGTCACCCTTGACCCTCCTGCACGCGGCGTATCAGCCGAACCACCGCCCGGCCATCGGGGATCCGCTCAAAGCCGATGGGCACCTCATGCATACGGCTGCGCCCGCGTTGCATCTCGATTGCAAACCAGACCGAATCGGGCGGACCGAAATCGAGCTTGATCGGGCTGTCGGCGGTGATCGGCCAGTATTTCAACCGCCGCCCGCGCCATGGCAGATCGGTCGCGATGAAGGCCCGGCGCGAGGAGAGCGCATACCAGCTGTGCTGCCGGCGGTAAGTGTTCCAGTAGACGCCGCCGACGAACAGCCCCAGCCCGACCAAGAAATGAATGCTGCCAAAGACCCAGAAGATCGAACCGGAACTGGCGGCGGCAAACATCCAGACCGCGGCAAAGCAGGCGAACACCAAGCCGAACCCAGCCAAGGCGTAGTCTTCCTGGGTCATGTGAAAGCCCGGATCGGGGCGGTCCTGCCACAGGATCTCTTCGCCCTCATCGAGATAGGACGCCCAGCCTTGGCTCCGGTCTTTGGCCACAAGCTCAGCCATGGCCAGCCGCGCCGTTGGCGACGCCGTTGGGGGCGCCTTCGGAGGGGCGCAGGCCCCATGGGTCGGCCTTGGCCACCGATGTGATGACCTTATGGGCCTCCTCGACCGTCGAAAGCTGCGCGAAACGCGCACCGCGCATCGGCCTGGCCCAGCGCAGCTTGCCATCGTGAAGGCGGGGGCGGGTTTGGGCGGTGATCGGCCAGGAGGAGAGGCGCAAACCGCCCGTCAACTGGCGCCGTGCGATGAGAACCCGCCGGTCCGTGACCGCATACCGGCTGCGGCTGGGCAGATAGGATGTCTTGACCGAGTTCGCGACCAGACCCAAGCCTAGGGTCGTAGCAAACGAGCCCGGACGTTCATAGGGAGGCCTGCTCTGGATCCAGGTATCCAGACCGATAAGCAGGCCAGGAACGGCCAGCACCGCGGGCAGCCCGGGCCATGCGGGCTTTGGCCGGCCGGACCAAAGCAGCGTCTCGCCGGGATCCAGGCGATCGGCCCATGGGCCGTCAGGGGCATCTTGGCTCATGCCCGCCCCGCCTTTACATCCATGACCAGGCGCATCAGCGCGCGGCCATGGTCGATGCGCTCAAAGGCGGTGAACCCGGCCCTGAGATCAGTGATGTAGAGCGTGTCGCAATCGGCTTTGTCCAACGCAACTCCGCTTGTGGGGCTGATCTTTCGGCTGGAGAGGGTTGGCCCAACGATCGGCCAATGTTTCAGGCGCAGGGCGCGGCGGTCGGTCAGCGCATAGCGGCTAATGCGGCGGCGCAGCAGATCGCGCATCGTGCCGGGGATCCAAAGAGCCGTAGAGAGAGCGATGATGAGACCCAGCAGCGCATCGGACGGGTCCCACCCCACCGAGATGAAAACGCGGATCGCATAGAGCGTTGCAAAGGGCAACACGACGGCCAGAACCAGCCGCGCCTGCGGGATATGCACCCCCCGGACATGCACCCCTAGGACATGTACTGCCCGGACATACACTGCCCGGTCGGGGCGGCCGGACCACAGCAACCGCTCACCC
>JBCDDO010000556.1:0-1569 GCA_039180245.1 Pseudomonadota bacterium
GCGCCAAAAGCGGCTCGTCATGGGCCGAGGGCGAGGTGTCGCAGGGTCCGGGCAGATCCTCGGCCGCCAGAACAGCGACGACGCCGGGCGCGGCGCGCACCGCGGCCAGGTCGAGCTCGGTGATCCGGGCCCGCGCCCGCTCTGACAGGCCAAAGGCAAGATGCAGGCAGCCCGCCGGGGCGGGAATGTCGTCGGTATAGACCGCACTGCCCGCGACATGCCGGGCCGCACTGTCATGGGGCTGGGCGGTCTGCACGGTCATGGGTCGGGCCTTGAGGCGCGAAGCCGCGCCTGGGTCGCGTCCATGAAGTGATCGTGCAGAAGCCCTTCGGTCTCGTCGGTGATCGGGCGGCGCGTGCCATCGGCATGTTCAAAGTTGAGACGAAAAAACCCGTGATCCCCGTCTTCTTCATCCTCCAGATCCCCGGTTCCATCCAAGACATTGAGAAGCTCGAACATCATCGCTTCCAACGCGTTGTAGACGATTTGGCGGATGGCTGCGCGATCGGCGTCGTTGAGCTTTTCAAGAAGGGCGGGGGCCGATTGGGTGAGCGCCGCTGTGAGCGGATCCGAGGGCGTTTCATCGTCGCGATCCAGGATCGCCTGAACGCGGGCGCGTTCATCTGGATCGAGGCGCGCCAGGAAGGATGGATCGAAATCGAGCAGTGTCTTGAGCGCTTCGGCTTCGGTCTGGCCGGGATTCAGCGCGCTGTGCTCGGCCGAGGCCAGCGCCTCATCGGCATATCTGTGAACCATTTCCGCCATGGCGCGGGCGAAACGCTGCGGGGTCATGCCGCGCCCCGGCCGACCAGGCGGGTTTCGGAAAGGGCGCGATGATCCTCTTCGAAGTATTTTCGCAAAAGATTGGCGGCGATGCGCAGCCGGTAACCCGCCGAGGCGCGCATATCCGAGATCGGCTGGAAATCTTGCGCAAAGCCGGCGGTGGCGGCAGATATGGCCTCGGCGGTCCAGGGCTGGCCGGTCAGCAAGGCCTCGACATGGGCCGCGCGTTTGGGGATACCGGCCATCCCGCCAAAGGCAATGCGCGCTGCTCGCACGCGGCCATCCTCGACCTCAACCGAGCAGCACCCGCAGACGGCCGAGATGTCCTGATCGAAGCGTTTGGAGATCTTGTAGCAGCGCAGCCGGTCCTCTTGGGCCGGGATGAGGATGCTTTCCACGATTTCGCCCGGCGCACGGTCCTGACGGCCATATTCCAGAAAGAAATCCTCCAGCGGGATTTCGCGATTGCCCGCGGCGCCGGACAGGCGCAGCCGAGCGCCAAGGGCGATGAGGGCGGGCGCGCTGTCGCCGATGGGCGAGCCATTGGCGATGTTGCCGCCCAGAGTGGCGGCATTGCGCACCTGCACCGAGCCATAGCGCCGGATCAGCTCGGCAAAATCGGGGTGCCGCCCGGCCATCAGGCCGCGCAGCTGCGCCAAGGTGACCCCGCCGCCGACGCGCAAGCCGTCGGGCGTTTCCTCGACGGCCTGAAGCTCGACCACTCGGTGCAGGAAAATGGCCGGCGTGACGTCGCGCATCGATTTCGTCACCCAAAGCCCGACATCC
>JBCDDO010000557.1:0-1567 GCA_039180245.1 Pseudomonadota bacterium
GCTCATCATCGCCGATGAGCCGACAACGGCGCTTGACGTCACCATCCAGGCCCAGATCCTGCGGCTTTTGCGCAAACTGGCGCTGGAGCGGGGGGTGTCGGTGCTGTTCACCACCCATGATTTGGGTGCGGCCTGGGAGATCTGCGACCGGGTCACGGTGATGTATGCGGGCCAGGAGGTGGAAAGCGCCCCGGCCGAGGCGTTCTTTGCCGATCCGCGCCATCCCTACACCAATGCGCTTTTGGCCAGCCTGCCGCGGGCAGGCGGCGGGTTGGCCGGCATTCCCGGCCAGATCCCGGGGCTGGTGACGCCGCCGCCGGGCTGCCGGTTTCACCCCCGCTGCGGCGCGGCCACCGAGGCCTGCAGCGCGGCCCGGCCCGACATCGCCTGGCCCGAGACGGAGCATATGCTGCGCTGTTTCAACCCGGTGGCGCGCAGCGCCTCCAAGGCCGCGACGGCATGACCCATATGGCCGCGCCCACCGATCTGGCCGAGCCGATCCTGGCCCTGGCCGGGCTTTCCAAGCATTTCCCGATCCGCAATGCCTGGAAACAGCGGGTGGGCTGGCTGCGCGCGCTCGATGAGGTGTCGGTCGAAGTGAAGAAGGGCGAAATCCTCGGCATTGTCGGGGAATCGGGCTGCGGAAAATCGACGCTCGGCAAGACCATCATGGGCATCCACCGGCCCAGTGCCGGGTCGATCCGCTTTGAGGGCGCCGAGATCGGCGCGGTCGGGCCGGCCGAGGCGCGCCGTCTGCGCCGGCGGCTGCAATACACCTATCAAGATCCGGGCTCGTCGCTCGACCCGCGCTGGAAGATCGGCCGCGCCTTGCAGGAGCCGCTGGTCATCCACACCGATCTGTCGCGGGCCGACCGCGAAGCCCGCGTGCGCGACATCCTGGCGGCGGTGAACCTGCCCGAGGCGCATCTCGATCTCTTCCCGCATGAGATCTCGGGCGGGCAGCAGCGTCGCGTGGGGCTTGCCCGCATCCTCACCCTGCATCCCAGCCTGGTGGTGCTCGACGAGCCGACCTCGGGCCTCGATGTCTCGGTTCAGGCCACGATCCTGCGGCTCTTTCTCGATCTGCAAAAACAGTTCGACCTGACCTATCTGTTCATCAGCCATGATCTGTCGGTCGTGCAGATGATCTGCGACCGGGTCGCGGTGATGTATCTGGGCAAAATCGTCGAGATCGGCCGCACCGAGGATGTGTTCGCGCAACCGCGCCATCCCTATACCCGCTCGCTCCTCGCCGCGATCCCGCAGATCGGCGGGCGCCGGGTCACCGAAAGCTTCTGGCTGGAGGGCGAGCCGCCCGATCCGGGCAACCTGCCCTCGGGCTGCCGGTTTCGCACCCGTTGCCCGATGGCCCGCGATGCCTGCGCCGGAGGGATCCCGCCGCTGGCCGAGCGCAGCCCGGGCCATTGCGACGCCTGCCTTTTTTCCGACGAGGGCTGAGGCCGCCGCATGCCCGTGCAGGCCCTCCGAGCGCAGGATGCGTTCCCGCCACATGGCCGGTGCCGGCCCCGCGAAAGGGGATGCGGCCGCTTTGCCGTTGGAGCCATAC
>JBCDDO010000558.1:0-1557 GCA_039180245.1 Pseudomonadota bacterium
AACTGGCACAGGCCGGCGACAGCAGCACGGTTTCGCCCGGCGCGGCCTCTGCGGCAGCCTGGGCCAGGGCTGCGTCCAGCGTACCGGCAATGCTGTGCGGCGTCTCGCCGAGGGTCGCGGCAAAGCCCTCGGCCGCCTCGCCGATCAGATAGGCCTTGGCCACGCGACCGAAGAGGGGGGCAAGCGGCGCGATGCCGCCCTCCTTTGCCCGCCCACCGGCGATCCATCGGATCCGGTCGAAGGCCAAAAGCGCCTTTTCGGCAGCATCGGCATTGGTGGCCTTGCTGTCATTGACGAAGTGTACACCGCGCTTGGTGGCCAGCGGCTGGCAGCGATGGGCAAGACCGTCAAACCCGGCCAGCGCCGCTTCGATCACCCGCGGGCCCAGACCCAGCGCGCGCGCCGCTGCGAACGCAGCACAGGCGTTTTGGTGGTTATGCGCGCCCGGCAGGGCGGCCATCGCCCGCAGATCGACGGAGGCGACCTGCCGTCCGCGACGCCATTCCGACAAAAACCCCTTGCGCGCGGCCACGCTCCAGCCGGCCTCGCGCAGCCGCTCGGTCACCGAGACCCGGATGACGGGATCGCCGGTGTCGGGCTCTTCGCGCAGCTGAGCGGCCAGGAACCGGCCCTCCGGCTCATCGACGCCGATGATCGAGCGCTCTGGCCCGCCCTCGGCAAAGAGCCGGCGCTTGGCGGCAAAATAGCCGCCGCGCCCGCCATGCCGGTCCAGATGATCGTCCGACAGGTTCAGAAACACCGCGATGTCCGGGGCAAGCGCGCGGGCAAGCTCGATCTGATAAGAGGAAAGCTCCAGCACCACCACCTCGCCATCATGGCCAGGATCGAGATCGAGCACCCCGCGCCCGATATTGCCGCCCATCTGCGTGGGCAGGCCGGCCATGCGCAGGATGTGGTGGATCAGCGCCGTGGTGGTCGATTTGCCGTTCGAGCCGGTCACGCAGACCACGCGCGGCGGGCTGTCAAAGCGTTCCCATTCCTCGGTCGCAAAGGAGCGGAAAAAGAGCCCCACATCATTGTCGATCACCGCCCCTGCAGCCTGCGCGGCGGCGATGGCCGGGTGCGGCGCAGGGTAGAGATGCGGAATGCCGGGCGAGACGATCAGGGCCGAGACCCCGTCCATCGCGCCCTGACGGGTCGGGTTTGCCAGGGTCAGTCCGGCCTCGTCCGCCCAGTCGCGCGCGTCCTGCCCATCATCCCAAACGACGGGCTCGGCGCCGCCGGCCTGCAAAGCGGCGACCGTCGCCCGGCCCGACCGGCCCAGCCCCAGAACGGCGACGCGGCGCCCCTGATATCCACGCACCGGGATCATGCCGCCCCTCCTCCGCTCTGCGCCTGTTCCAGAAGGCCTGCCCACGCGGCGGCAGGTGCTTTGGGCAGCAGCGCCTGGCCATAGCTCGCAGCGCAGTGACGGGCCTCCAGCGCTTGGCACTTCGCCGCAAGCTCGGCCAGGCCATGGCGCCGTTCGCGGTCGGTCACAAAGATCTCGGGCCAGGGCAGCTCCATGTCGCCCGCAGCACGCTCGACGCGAAGCAC
>JBCDDO010000559.1:0-1541 GCA_039180245.1 Pseudomonadota bacterium
CGACGGGCTCACCTGGGAGGCCGTGGAGGCGCTCAACACCCATCCGACGCGCGACCGCGCGCTCGTGGCGGATCTCATGCGCCGCGAACATGTGGATGCCGTGATGCATCTGGCCGCCGAAAGCCACGTGGACCGGTCCATCGACGGGCCTGGCGATTTCATTGAAACGAACATCACCGGCACCTTCCACATGCTGGAGGCCGCGCGGAAATACTGGACCGAGGCTGGCAAGCCTGACGCCTTCCGCTTCCACCATATCTCCACCGACGAGGTGTTTGGCTCGCTGCCCGCGGATCCCTCGGTGCAGTTCACCGAGGATACCCCCTACGATCCGCGCTCGCCCTATTCGGCCTCTAAGGCCGCGAGCGACCACCTGGTGCGGGCCTGGCATGAAACCTACGGGCTGCCCGTGGTGATGACCAATTGTTCGAATAATTACGGGCCGTATCATTTCCCCGAAAAGCTGATCCCCGTGGTGATCTTGAACGCCCTGGCGGGCAAGCCGCTGCCGATCTACGGCGACGGGTCCAATGTGCGCGACTGGCTCTATGTCGAAGACCACGCCGACGCGCTGCTCGTCGTGGTGGAAAAGGGCCAGGTGGGGCGCAGCTACAACATCGGCGGCGAGAACGAGAAGACGAACCTGGAGCTTGTCCAGACGCTCTGCGCGATCCTGGATGAGGCGCGGCCCAAGGCATCGGGGTCCTATGCGGACCAGATCACCTTTGTCACCGACCGCCCCGGCCACGATGCGCGCTACGCCATCGACCCCAGCCGGATCCGCGAAGAACTGGGCTGGCGCCCGTCAGTTACGGTGGAAGAGGGTCTAAAACGCACCGTCGACTGGTACCTCGCGAACGAGGCCTGGTGGCGCCCGCTGCAAGACCGCCAGGGTGTGGGCGAACGGCTGGGGAAAACGGGATGAGCCTGCCGCGCCGCCTTTGGCTCTACTGGCACCAGGGGTGGGACAGCGCCCCGCCGCTGGTCCAGGCGGCGCGCGACAGCTGGCAGCGGATGAACCCGGACTGGGACGTCCAGGCCCTGGATCGCGCGGGGCTCGAGGCGGTCTTTGACGGGGCGCTGCCGCCGCTCTTGGCCCGCGATGACATCCCGCTGGCGGCCTATAGCGATATCCTGCGGCTCACGCTTTTGGCGCGGTTTGGCGGTGTCTGGGCCGATGCCACGACGCTGTGCGCGCAGCCGCTGTCGACCTGGATCGACGGGCATCTGGGGCAGGCCGGCTTTTTTGCCTTCGCCCGGCCTAAACCGGATCGGGCCCTGGCCTCGTGGTTTTTGGCCGCGCGCCCGGCCTGTCCGCTGGTGGCCGCGTGGTACAGCGCCGTTCAGGCCCACTGGGACGGGCGGCGCAGCCTTGAAAGCTATTTCTGGCTGCACCGGCTGTTCGACGATGTCTGCGCCGCCGCCCCGGCGCTGGCGGCAGATTGGGCCGCGGGGCCGCATATCTCAGCGGTGCACCCGTTCCATTTCGGCCCCAAGGCCACGCATCTGATGGCGCCGCCGCACCGGCCAGGCGATATCGC
>JBCDDO010000560.1:0-1536 GCA_039180245.1 Pseudomonadota bacterium
GCGATGGCAAGCCCCGAAATCTCATGCGCATCGGCCACCGAGCGGTAAAGCTCGCGGTCGCCCGACGGCACCCCCGGCATGGCCGGGATGTCAAAAAGCCCAAAGAAGGGTGTGAGTGCCGGAAAGATCGTGACCGCCGCCCAGCCCAGCAGCGGCGAAATGATCAGGAGCGCATAGAGCAGCCAATGCACGATCTCAGATAAGGTTCGCTCGACCGAGGCAATGGGCGGGTAATAGGGCGGCTTGCCGGCAAAGGCGCGGGTCACGAGCCGCAGCGCCATGAGCAAGAGCACGATCAGGCCGACGCTTTTATGGGTTTCGAAATAGAAGTCGAATGAGCCGGGACCCATCGCCTCATCCACCCAGGCCTTGTTGTCGAAATTCGTAAAGACGAAGCCCGAGACCAGCATGGCAAGGATCAACACGGCGATCAGCCAATGCAGGAGCTTTTGCAGCCCCGTATAGCCCAGGCGTTTATCCATGCCGCCGCTCCCAGCTTTCGCGCAGATCGCAGGTGAAAAGCACGTCGCCATCTTCGAAAACATGCACCCGCGTTTTCGGTCGCAGAGCCTGATCGAGTTTGTCGACCGGCGCAAGCCTCAGCCCCTGCTTGCCCGAGCCGATGATCATCGGCGCCATCAGGATGTGAAGAAGATCGACGGCATCGGCCTCCAAAAACCGACCCAAAGTCTCGGCGCCGCCCTCGATCAGCAGCCGTGGATAGCCGATATCGGCCAGCCCTGCCACGATGTCGCAGGGTGCGATCCGCCCGCCCGGCGCGGGCAGGCGCAGCGCCCGAACGCCCGGTGGCACCGACGCTTGCGGTCCGCAGACCACCACCACCCCGCCGCGCCCGTCATGGAGCATGGACGCGCCGCGCGGCATGCGGCCCGAGGGGTCGATCACAATGCGCGCGGGATCCGGCCCGTCGCAGCGCCGCACCGTCAGCGCCGGATCGTCGGCATCGACCGTGCCCACCCCCACAACCACCGCATCCACATGCGCGCGCAACCGGTGCAGGTGATCGAGGGCCGAATGCCCGTTGATGTATTTCGATGCGCCCGTCACCGTCGCGATGCGGCCGTCAAGGGTCTGACCAAGCTGAGCGACGACCAGCCCCTGGCCCGGTGGTGGCACCGGCACCAGCGGCATCAGGACTTCGGTTGGATTGTAGTTCATTGTGAAGGCCCCCGCCCTCGTTCTTGCGCGCCCCGCCCTTATTCGGCCGGCAGGCGCGCCCCCAGTTTCTGCGGCGGGCGCGGCGTTTCTGTACGCTGCACGCGCCAGGGCTGGCTCTTGATCCAGCCCACCCCATATGCCGTGCCAATCAGGACGCCAATGCCCCAAAGATTGGTCATCCCCACCACCCAAACATCCCGCGGGGCGAGATAGGTAAAGCCCTGGGTCTCGATCCACGCACCGACACTGTCCATCCACCAGCCGTTGAATCGTGCCAGGACGATGGACACCATGAAGACGGCCAGGCTTTGCGTGCCGACCTTGCGGATCACCGGCACCACAGCCAGGAAGGCGTCC
>JBCDDO010000561.1:0-1519 GCA_039180245.1 Pseudomonadota bacterium
CAATCCCCAGCCCCACTTGCATCACCACCTGCAACGGCAGCCACGCCGCGCCCCCCAACAGCGATCCCTCTGCATTCCCCCCTGCAATTCCCAATAGCAGGCTGATCACCACCCTGTCGGGCGGCGGCGCCGGGCTGGGCATCGACGTGCGCGACGGTTTTGCGCTGGCGCTGAAAATGGCCGATGCGAGCGATATCGAGCTGGTGATCGAGGATGATCAGCGCAAGCCCGACATTGCCGTGCAGCTGGCCGATAAGATGATCCAGTCCGAAGAGGTCGATGTGCTGACCGGCATCATCTGGTCGAACCTTGCCATGGCGGTGGTGCCGGCCGCGGTGCGCCAGGGGGTGTTTTACCTCTCGCCCAATGCCGGACCCTCGGCGCTGGCCGGGCGGGGCTGCCATGAAAACTACTTCAACGTCGCCTGGCAGAACGACAATCTGCATGAGGCGGCCGGGGCCTATGCTGTGGCGGCTGGCTTTTCCAACAGCTTCATCCTCGCGCCCAACTACCCGGCTGGGCAGGACGCGCTGACCGGCTATAAGCGGTTTTACGAGGGCGAACTGGCCGGCGAGCTCTACACCAAGCTCGGCCAGACCGACTACGCCGCCGAGATCGCGCAGATCCGCGCCTCGGGCGCCGACAGCGTGTTTTTCTTCCTGCCTGGCGGCATGGGCATCGCGTTCCTGAAGCAATATGCCCAGTCGGGCGTCGATATCCCGCTGGTCGGCCCGGCCTTTTCCTTCGATCAGGGGATCTTGCAGGCAGTGGGCGATGCCGCTTTGGGCGTGCGCAACACCTCGCAATGGTCCAAGGACATCGACAATGCGGCCAATGCGGCCTTTGTCGCGGCCTTTGAGGCCGAATATGGACGGCTGCCCTCGCTCTACGCCAGCCAAGGCTTTGACACGGCCAATTTGCTGATCTCGGCCATGGCCACGGCCGATGTCTCCGATCCCGCGGCCTTCCGCGAGGCGCTGCGGGCGGCCGAGTTTACATCCGTGCGCGGCCCGTTTGCCTTCGGCCCCAACCACCATCCGATCCAGAGCATCTATGTGCGCGAAGTGGTCAAGGAGGGCGATGTGCTGACCAACAAGATCGTCAGCGTCGCACTTGAAAACCATGCCGACGCCTATGCGGGTGAGTGCAGCATGTAGGCCAGAGACGGGAGCAGATCTGTGCTGCAGGCGTGCCTCAATGGCGCCCATGACCCCGCGGCAGTGCCGGGGGTGCCGGTGACCCCGGCGGCCCTGGCTGCCGCGGCGTCGGCGGCCGTGACGGCCGGGGCGGCTGAGCTGCACATCCATCCCCGAGGGCCCGATGGCGCCGAGAGCCTGGCCCCCGGCGATGTTGCCGCCGCGCTCGACGCGGTGCGCGCAGCGCTGCCCGGCCTGCCGGTGGGCATCGGCACCGGGGCCTGGATCGCGCCGGCCGGCCGCGCCCGTCACGCCAGCATGGCGGCCTGGACCACCCGCCCCGACTATGCCTCGGTCAATCTGGGCGAGGCGGACGCGCTGGA
>JBCDDO010000562.1:0-1515 GCA_039180245.1 Pseudomonadota bacterium
CGCGGGTCGAACCCGGCCATGCTGTCGAGAAAAAGCGCAAGATCCTCGACCGTGCGGGCCATCGGACCGTTCACGCCTTCAAGCATGAAGGCCGTGTCGGGCCCGGCACCGCCGGCACGGCCCGGGCTTGGGCGCAGCCCGACTATGCCGCAATAGGCAGCCGGCGTGCGCAGCGACCCGCCATGGTCGGACCCCTCGGCCAGCCAGATCTGCCCTGTGGCCAAGGCCGCGGCCGACCCGCCCGAGGAGCCGGCAGGGTTCATCGCGGTGTTCCAGGGATTGCGGGTGCGCCCCAGAACGGCGTTGAAGGTGTTGGCGCCGGCGCCCATTTCCGGCGTGTTGGTCTTGCCCAAGATCACCCCGCCGCGCGCCTCGATGCGTTCGACCAGCGGATCGCTGGTCTCGGCAACGGTCTCGGCCATGGCCGGGGTCCCGCAGGTCCAGCGCACCCCGGCCACCGCGGTGAGATCCTTGATGGCCACAGGCAGGCCGCAGAGCGCCCCGGGCCCGTCAAACCGTTGGTCGGCCAAGCTCGCGGCCTGCGCTCTTGCGCGGGCTTCGCACAGGATCGGCATCGCGTTGACCGGCCCATCGGCCTGGGCATGGCGGGCGAGCGCCGCGTCGATCAGCTCGGCCGGCGAGACCTTGCCTGCCGCCAGAAGATCGACAACGGCACAGGCCGATAATGCGCAGAGATCGGGGCCGGTGTAATCGGGGCGCATCTGGGATCCTTCCTTGCGATATGGCGGGCCAAATCTGCAACGCGCGCGGCCGGATGACCAGCCCCGTGCCGCGCAGTGCGGGGTTGCGCATTGGCCCTGCCGGCCTATCGTGCGGGCAGGTCGAACAAGGGAGAGCGCGATGGTTGTTTCCGTGGAGCGCGAGGGTCCGGTCGCAATCGTGACGGTCGACAACCCGCCGGTCAATGCGCTCAGCCAGGCGGTTCGGCTGGGCCTGCGCAAGGCCGCGCATGAGCTGACGCCGGAGGCGGGGGTCGAGGCGGTGGTGCTGCTCTGTGCGGGGCGGACATTCATTGCCGGGGCCGACATCGCCGAGTTCGGCAGCAACCGGGTCGACCCGCCGCTCGGCACCGTTGTCGACGATATTGCGGCGGCTCCCGTGCCTTGGGTTGCGATGCTGCACGGCACAGCACTTGGCGGCGGGCTGGAGGTCGCGCTGGGCTGCCATTGGCGCCTGGCGCTGGCCTCGGCCAAGGTCGGGCTGCCGGAGGTGGCGTTGGGCATCATCCCCGGCGCGGGCGGCACGCAGCGTCTGCCGCGGGTCACCGACGCCAAAACCGCGGTGGAGATCGTGACAACCGGCAAGCCGGTTGGGGCCGAGGCCGCCCATGGCATGGGCATTGTCGATCGCCTGGTGGAGGGCGATTTGCGCAGCGCAGGTCTTGCCTTTTGCGCCGAGATCGCCGGCCAGACGCAGCGCCGCATGTCACCGGATCCGGTGCCCGACCCGGGTCTCGACTGGGCCGCGCTCTGGGATGGGGTCGCGGCGCGGGCC
>JBCDDO010000563.1:0-1502 GCA_039180245.1 Pseudomonadota bacterium
GGTGACGCTGCGCCTGTCGGCCGCGGCACTCGGTTGCGCGATGCCGATACGCCGCGCCATCACCCGCGCCGCGCAGGCCGGTGTCGCCGAGCTTCTGCCGCTGCCCGGCGGTGCCGCGGTGCGCGGTGCGGCGCTGATCGAAGCGGGCGCGAGGCCTGGCGCGGCGGCCTGGATGGTGCTGGCCAGCGCCGTGCTCATGCTGGGGCTTACGGTCGCCCTTGCGGCTTTTGCGCTTGCGCTTTTGGGCGAGCCGCTCGGCTGGGCGGGGCTGCTGGCGGGCCTTCTGGTGACGGCCCTCGCGCTCTGGCACATCGCCGCCCGGGTCGGCGCGCGCTGGCTTCCGGCCCTGGTCGCAGTGCGGGGCGCGACCCTGGCGCTGACCTCGCTGCGGTTGATGGCAGCGTTTGCGGCGCTGGGACAGGAGGCATCGCTTTTGCAGGCGCTGCTTTATGCGCTCGCCCCCGCTTTGGGTGCAACGGTCGCAATCGTGCCGGGCGGGTTCGGCGTGAACGAGGCTGTCGCCGCGGCGCTCGCCAGCATGATCGCCGCCTCGCCGGCCGCTGCCTTTCTGGCCGTTGCGCTCAACCGAGCGCTCGGGCTCACCGCCGGCGCGGTGCTTGCCGGTCTGCTCTCCAGATCGGGCCGATGACCAAACGCCTGGTCTTCATCGCATCGGGGGGGCGCACCGGCACCCAATTCTTCGGCCATAGGCTGGGCGAGATCCTGCCCGATTGTCATTCCGAGCATGAGCCCGACATGGTTGCCGGCCTCTCGGCGCTCACCTTTGATCGGGTTCGGCGTTTTGGCGCCTGGCATATGGGGCCGGGTCGCGCGTTGGGTTTGACCGGGGTGCGGCGCCTGGGCGAGCGATACCTGACCGGCACGATCTCCGCGGCACGCTGTTTTGCGCAGCTGCGCGCGGCCAGGCGGGCCTATCATGCCGGGATTGACCGCGGGCTGGTGGTGGAAAGCTATTATGCCTGGTGGATGTTTGCCGAGTGTCTCGGCGAAATCTGGCCCGGCGCGCGGCTGGCCGGGGTGATCCGCGATCCGCGGGCCTGGATCGCCTCATGGCAGCGCCACGCGCCCCGGCGTCGCAATGGCGCATGGAGCGAGCGCTGGCCGCCGGGCCCGCTGACCCCGCGCAAGCTGGGCGAGCCGATCAGCGACCGGGATTGGCGCGCGCTCGGGCAGGTCGGCCGCCTCGCCTGGGAATGGGCCTTGATCGAGGCACGACTGGCCGAAGCCGCCGCCCAAAATCCCTCGGTCGCGGTGTTTCGCTTCGAGGATCTCTTTTCCGGGCGGCCCCAGGCGCTGGAGCCGTTTTTGCGGTTTGTGCTGGCCCAGCCCGACGGGCCGCTTGCCACGACACTCGATCCCGACCTCGCCGTTGCCGATGTGCGCAATGCATCCGCACCCACACACTCAGGTGGCGCAGTCTGGGAGGGCTTTTCGCCTGCCGAGGCCGGACTGATCGACCGGTTTTGCCGCCCCGGTATGAC